>NZ_JASCPK010000037.1:0-43948 GCF_029959385.1 Pseudomonas sp. PS01303 | reverse complement strand
CGATAGCGGTGAATCAGCCGCCAAAAATATTGGCTGACACTACGCTATCGCGAGCAGGCTCACTCCTACAGGGGATCTGTGCGTTCTGCGAGTTCAGCGGTAATCGTCCACCGGCACGCACGCGCAATACAGGTTGCGATCGCCGTAAACATTGTCCACCCGATTCACCGCTGGCCAATACTTGTGCGCCTTGGTGTGCGCATCCGGGGTGATGCCCTGTTCGATACTGTATGGCCGCTCCCATATCCCGGTGACATCCGCCATGGTATGCGGCGCGCGTTTCAGCGGATTGTCTTCTGCCGGCCAGTTACCGTTTTGCACCTCGGTGATTTCCGCTCGAATGCTCAGCATCGCGCCGATAAACCGATCCAGCTCAGCCTTCGACTCGCTCTCGGTCGGCTCGACCATCAACGTCCCCGGCACCGGGAAAGACATGGTTGGCGCATGGAAACCGTAATCCATCAGACGTTTGGCGACGTCTTCTTCACTGATTCCGGTCTGCGCCTTCAATGGCCGCAAATCCAGAATGCATTCATGCGCCACCCGCCCGTTACGCCCGGTGTACAACACCGGGAACGCGCCGGATAAATGCTGCGCCAGGTAATTCGCCGCGAGAATCGCCACCTCGCTGGCATCGGCCAATTGCGGGCCCATCATGGCGATGTACATCCAGCTGATCGGCAAAATACTCGCGCTGCCCCACGGCGCCGCACTGACTGCGCCGTTCTGCGCCAGCGGCCCGTCGATCGGCACCACCGGGTGATTGGCGACAAACGGCGCTAGGTGCGCACGAATCCCGATCGGTCCCATCCCCGGCCCACCGCCGCCATGAGGAATGCAGAAGGTCTTGTGCAAATTCATGTGCGAGACGTCGGCACCAATGTCCGCCGGCCGCGCCAGCCCGACCTGCGCGTTGAGGTTGGCGCCGTCCATGTACACCTGACCGCCGTGTTGGTGGATCACTTCGCAGATTTCGCTGATGCCCTCCTCGTACACACCATGGGTCGACGGATACGTCACCATCAAGCACGCCAACTTATCCCCAGCCTCAGCGGCTTTGGCTTTCAAATCTTCCAGATCCACGTTGCCCGCCGCGTCGCACTCGACGATCACCACGCGCATCCCGGCCATCTGCGCCGATGCCGGGTTGGTGCCGTGGGCTGACGAAGGAATCAGGCAAATATCCCGCACACCCTGCTGCCGGCTCTCGTGATATTTGCGAATCGCCAGCAGCCCGGCGTATTCGCCCTGCGCACCCGAGTTGGGCTGCATGCAGATCGCATCGAAACCGGTGATCGCGCAGAGCCAGCGCTCCAGCTCCTCGATCATCAGCGTGTAGCCGACGGCTTGCTCGCGCGGCACGAACGGATGCAGGTTGGCGAATTGCGGCCAGGTGATCGGGATCATCTCGCTGGTGGCGTTGAGTTTCATGGTGCAGGAGCCCAGCGGGATCATCGACTGGTTGAGCGCCAGATCCTTGTTCTCCAGTTGTTTGAGGTAGCGCAGCATCTCGGTTTCGCTGTGGTGCGCGTTGAAGACCGGATGGCGCAGGTACGGCGTTGTGCGCTGAAGGTTGTCGGGGATGCCCGAGGTCAGCGCCTCGGCGTCGAGATCGTCGACGCTCAAGCCGTGATCGGCCCCGAGCAAGACATCGAACAGTTTCGCCACGGTCGTTTCATCGCAGGTCTCGTCAAGGCTCAGCCCGACGCGGCCACGGCCGAGAATCCTCAGGTTGATCTGCGCAGCCTGAGCGCTTTCGATGATCGCGGTTTGTGCGCCACCAACGTCGAGCGTCAGCGTGTCGAAAAACTGCGCGTTCAGGCGTTTCAGCCCATGCCGTTCAAGGCCTGCAGCCAGAATGCAGGTCAACCGATGCACCCGCTGGGCAATGCGTTTCAGACCTTCCGGGCCGTGATACACCGCGTAGAAACTGGCGATATTCGCCAACAGCACCTGCGCTGTGCAGATGTTCGAGTTGGCCTTCTCGCGGCGGATATGTTGCTCGCGGGTTTGCAGGGCCATGCGCAACGCGACGTTGCCCCGAGCGTCTTTCGACACACCGATGATCCGCCCGGGAATCGCCCGTTTGTATTCCTCACGACTGGCAAAAAACGCAGCATGCGGGCCGCCGTAACCCATCGGTACGCCGAACCGTTGCGATGAGCCAAACACCACATCGGCGCCCAACTCACCCGGCGGGGTCAGCAACAGCAAACTCAACAAATCCGTGGCGACACACGCGAGCGCTTGTTGCGCGTGCAAGTGATCAATCAATGGACGCAGGTCGCGCACTTCGCCGTGAGTGTCGGGATATTGCAGCAGCGCACCGAATACCTGGTGCTGCTTCAAGTTATCCACAGCGTCGATGATCAGCTCAAAGCCGAAGCCCTCGGCGCGGGTCTGCACCACGGAAATGGTCTGCGGGTGACAGTTCTCATCGACGAAAAACAGATTGCTCTTCGACTTCGCCACACGCTTGGCCAGCGCCATGGCTTCAGCCGCCGCCGTGGCTTCATCGAGCAGCGAGGCGTTGGCCAATTCGAGGCCGGTGAGGTCGATGGTCAGTTGCTGGAAATTCAGCAGCGCTTCGAGCCGGCCTTGGGCGATCTCCGGTTGATACGGCGTGTACGCGGTGTACCAACCGGGATTTTCCAGCACGTTGCGCAGGATGACGGTCGGCGTCAGGGTGCCGTGGTAGCCCATACCGATCAGGCTGCTCCAGACCTGATTCTGCTCGGCATAACCGCGCAGTTTGGCCAGCGCCGCTTGTTCATCCAGCGCCGGCGGCAGATCGAGTGCGCGATTGAAGCGGATGCCCGGCGGCACAGTCTGTTCGATCAGTTCGGCGCGACTGCCGAGGCCGAGGCTGTCGAGCATCGCTTGTTGCTCGGCGGCATCCGGGCCGAGGTGACGACGCAGGAAGGCATCGGGATCGCGTAACTGGCTCAAGGACGGCAACTGGGACATGACGGGCTCTCTCTTGGCTGGCGCTCGGCGTCAATGCAACACGGTCAAACCAGCATAGCAGTCCATGTCGCCGCCAATTTTCAGAGAAACCCTTTCCCCTTGTGGGAGCGAGCCTGCTCGCGAATGCGCTGTGTCATTCAATTCAAATGTGTCTGACAGACCGCTTTCGCGAGCAGGCTCGCTCCCACAGGGGGAAATCATCGCCCATGAAAAAGCCCCGACAAGTCGGGGCTTTGGGTATTGCTTAATGCTTACTCGCCGATGGCAGCCTTGTAAGCGCCGGCATCCAGCAGCTTGTCCAGCTCAGCCGCGTCGGTTGGCTTGATCTTGAAGATCCACGCGCCGTACGGGTCGGAGTTCAGCAGTTCAGGCGAACCACCCAGCTCTTCGTTGACGGCAATCACTTCACCGCCGATCGGCGCATAGATGTCGGAAGCGGCTTTCACCGACTCAACCACACCAGCCTGATCTTGTGCAGCGAAGACTTTGCCGACTTCAGTCAGCTCGACGAACACCACATCACCCAGCGCTTCCTGCGCGTGATCGCTGATGCCCACAGTGACGGTGCCGTCGGCTTCCAGACGGGCCCATTCATGACTTTCGGCAAAACGCAGGTCGGCAGGGATATCGCTCATCTTCGGTGTCCTCGAGAAATTGTCAGCGGTCGTGCCCGCCGGAAAAGGTTAGATCAAAGTTTTGCCATGGCGGACGAAGGTCGGCTTGACCACACGTACCGGGTACCACTTGCCACGGATTTCCACTTCGGCGCGGTCGGCGGTTGCCATCGGAACACGCGCCAGGGCAATCGATTTGCTTAGCGTAGGGGAGAAACTACCACTGGTGATCTCTCCTTCGCCAACATCGGCGATACGAACCACTTGATGAGCGCGCAAAACGCCGCGTTCTTCCAGCACCAGACCGACCAGTTTGTGCGCCACGCCAGCGGCTTTTTCCGCCTCCAGGGCAGCGCGGCCGATGAACTGGCGCGAGGCCGGTTCCCAGGCGATGCTCCAGGCCATGTTCGAGGCCAGCGGCGAAACGTCCTGATCGATGTCCTGACCGTAGAGGTTCATCCCGGCTTCAACCCGCAAGGTGTCGCGAGCGCCGAGGCCGATCGGGGAAATGCCGGCGCCAACCAGATCGTTGAAGAAACCCGGAGCCTGATTGGCTGGCAGGACGATTTCCAGACCGTCTTCACCGGTGTAACCGGTGCGCGCGATGAACCAGTCGCCGTCGGTATAGCCTTCGAAGGGTTTGAGGTGCTGGATCAGCGTGGCGCGGGATTGGGTCACCAGCTCGGCAATCTTGTGCCGGGCTTGCGGGCCTTGAATGGCCAGCATCGCCATCTCGGAACGCTCATGCAAATGCACGTCGTAGCCGGAAAGTTGCGCGTTCATCCACGCCAGATCCTGATCGCGGGTGGACGCGTTGACCACCAGACGATAACCCTCGTCGAGGCGGTAGACGATCATGTCGTCGACGATGCCGCCACGCTCGTTGAGCATGGTGCTGTACAACGCACGGCCGGGGCGGTGCAGGCGTTCGACGTCATTGGCCAGCAAATGCTGAAGCCAGGCCTTGGCCTGGTTGCCGGTGACATCGATCACGGTCATATGGGATACATCGAACACCCCGCAATCGCGGCGCACCTCGTGGTGCTCCTCGACCTGCGAGCCGTAATGCAGTGGCATGTCCCAACCGCCAAAATCGACCATCTTCGCGCCGAGGGCGAGATGCAGGTCATACAGAGGCGTACGCTGTCCCATGGGTTTCTCCTTCCGGGCGTGGCGAAGGTGCGGACAGCCGCTGCACGGGCGAAAGCCTTGAAATAGAAGGCTCTCAGCCGATTCCAGCGAACGGGTCTGTCAGACGAACCGCACCGAATGCCGCGCATTGTAGCCGCATGATTCAGGACTCACTACTAAGTGTTTCGATGCGCCGAGCGGCGAATCAGGCCGATGACCGGCAACAGTCCGACCAAAACCAGGGTCAGCGCCGGCAACGACGCCCGCGCCCATTCGCCTTCGCTGGTCATTTCAAAGATGCGCACGGCCAGTGTGTCCCAGCCAAACGGGCGCATCAGCAGGGTCGCGGGCATTTCCTTGAGCACATCGACGAACACCAGCAGCGCGGCGCTCAACGTGCCGGGCAGCAACAACGGCAGATACACTTTGAAAAACAGTCGTGGCCCACTGACACCGAGGCTACGTGCCGCTTCGGGCAAAGACGGCCGTATACGCGCCAGACTGTTTTCCAGTGGGCCGTAAGCGACCGCAATAAAGCGCACCAGATACGCCATCAACAGCGCCGCCAGACTGCCGAGCAGCAAGGGTTTGCCCGCACCACCGAGCCAGCCGGAGAGCGGAATCACCAATTCGCGATCGAGATAACTGAACGCGAGCATGATCGACACCGCCAGCACCGAACCCGGCAAGGCGTAACCGAGATTGGCCAGCCCCACGCCGGCGTTGATCGCCGGGGTCGGCGCCAAGCGCCGGGCGAAGACCAGCAGCAAGGCGACGCTGACGGTGATCAGCGCCGCCATGCCGCCCAGATACAGGGTGTGCAGGATCAGCCCGGCATAGCGCTCATCGAGATCGAAACGCCCGCGCTGCCAGAACCAGACCATCAGTTGCAGCATCGGAATCACGAAGGCGCAGGCGAACACCAGTCCGCACCAGCTCATCGCCGCGAGGGCTTTGAATCCGCGCAGGTGATACAGCGCTTTCACCCGAGGCCGCTCGTTGCTCGCCCGGTTGGCGCCGCGCGCACGACGTTCGCCGTACAGCACCAGCATCACCACCAGCAGCAACAGGCTGGCCAGTTGCGCCGCACTCGACAGGCTGAAGAAGCCGTACCAGGTTTTGTAGATCGCGGTGGTGAAGGTGTCGAAGTTGAACACCGACACCGCACCGAAATCGGCGAGGGTTTCCATCAGCGCCAGCGCCACACCGGCACCAATCGCCGGCCGCGCCATCGGCAACGCTACGCGCCAGAAGGCTTGCCACGGCGATTGGCCGAGCACCCGCGCGGCTTCCATCAAGCCTTTGCCCTGCGCGAGAAACGCGGTGCGCGCCAGCAGGTAAACGTACGGGTAGAAAACCAGCACCAGCACGATAATCACCCCGCCGGTGGAGCGCACGCGGGGTAGGCGCAGGCCTGTGCCGAACCATTCGCGCAGCAGGGTTTGCACCGGGCCGGCGAAGTCGAGCAGGCCGACGAAGACGAAGGCCAGCACGTACGCGGGGATGGCGAACGGCAGCATCAGCGCCCAGTCGAGCCAGCGCCGACCGGGGAATTCGCAGAGGCTGGTGAGCCACGCCAGGCTGACGCCGAGCAGGGTCACGCCGACACCGACGCCGAGTACTAGTGTCAGCGTGTTGTCGAGCAGGCGCGGCATCTGGGTTTGCCACAGGTGCGACCAGATCTGTTGATCGATGGTCTGCCAGGAGAGCAGCAGAACACTCAGGGGCAACAGCACCAACGCGGCAATGGCGAAGACGATGGGGTACCAGCGGCGTTGGGCGGGGTGGGCCAAGGAAACAGTCTCGCTCAAATGATTGTGCCCACGCTCTGCGTGGGCACACATCTTGTGACGCTCCGCGTCACGCTTTCGGTGATTCGACGCAGAGCGTCGGGGACTGCATTCCCACGCTGAGCGTGGGAACGATCATAGCGCTATCAAAGCAGACTCAGTTCCAACCCGCCCGATCCATCATGCGGATCGCTTCAGCCTGACGCTTGCCCGCCACTTCCACCGGCAAGGTGTCCGCAATGAACTTGCCCCACGCCGCCACTTCTTCCGAAGGCGCCACCGCCGGGTTGGCCGGGAATTCCTGGTTCACGTCAGCAAAAATCTTCTGCGCTTCCGGCGTGGTCATCCATTCAACCAGAGCCTTGGCCGCTTCCGGGTGCGGTGCATGTTTTGTCAGGCCAATCCCCGACAGGTTCACGTGCACACCGCGATCCGCCTGATTCGGCCAGAACAGTTTCACCGGCAGCTCCGGCTTCTGCTTGTGCAGGCGACCGTAGTAGTAAGTGTTGACGATGCCCACGTCGCACTGCCCGGCGTTGATCGCCTCCAGCACTGCAACGTCATCGGAGAACACGTCGGTGGACAGGTTGTTAACCCAGCCCTTGAGGATTTCCTCGGTCTTCGCCGCGCCGTGAACTTCGATCATGGTCGCGGTCAGCGACTGGTTGTAAACCTTCTTCGCCGTGCGCAGGCACAGGCGCCCTTCCCAGTTCTTGTCGGCCAGCGCTTCGTAAGTGGTCAACTCGCCCGGCTTCACCCGTTCGGTGGAGTAAGCGATGGTGCGCGCGCGCAGGCTCAGGCCAGTCCAGGCGTGGGTGGACGAGCGATATTGCAGGGGAATGTTGGCGTCGATGGTTTTCGAGGTGAACGGCTGGAGGATGCCCATCTGCTCGGCCTGCCAGAGGTTGCCGGCATCCACGGTGAGCAGCAGGTCGGCGGTGGCGTTTTCACCTTCAGCCTTGATGCGCTGCATCAGCGGCGCTTCCTTGTCGGTGATGAACTTGATCTTCACCCCGGTCTTGGCGGTGTAGGCATCGAAGACCGGTTTGATCAGCTCATCGATGCGCGACGAGTAAACCACCACCTCATCAGCGGCCTGGGCCGTGGTGCTACCGATCAGGGTCAGGGCCAGTGCGGTCAGAAGACGCTTGGGTGCCAACATGGGAGTGGTCTCTCGGTCGGGAAATGTGGGCCAAATGATAAGGACTCACATTTACCACCTCAATCGAACTCTTTTTGAAGGAGTTACCAGATGTTGCACAGGCTGAATATCGCGGTGACTGGACTGACGCCTTCGCGAGCAAGCTTTGCTCCTACGAAGCATCACCGCAATCCTGTGTAGGAGCCGAGCTTGCTCGCGAAGAGGCCATCAGCCTCAACGAAGATTTAAGGGTTTGGCGAGCGCCGGAAGATCACCGGTCAACCCGAGAGCTTCACGCACAAAAAGCGCTTTCGCCTCCGGCATCTGCTCCACCAGCTTCAACCCGGCATTCCTCAACCAACGCACCGGCAAACGATCCGCCTGAAACAACCGCTCAAACCCTTCCATCGCCGCCATCAGCGCGAGGTTGTGCGGCATGCGGCGACGCTCGTAACGGCTCAGCACTTTCACATCCGCCAAACGCTCCCCGCGCTCGGCCGCTTGCAACAACACTTCCGCCAGCACCGCCGCATCGAGGAAACCAAGGTTCACACCCTGCCCCGCCAACGGGTGAATGGTGTGCGCCGCATCGCCAATCAGCGCCAGCCCTTCCGCCACATAACGCTTGGCATGACGCTGACGCAGCGGCACGCACAGTCGCGGATCAGCGCTGACCACTTCGCCAAGGCGACCTTCGAAGGCACGCTCCAGCTCGCGGCAGAAATCCGCCTCATCCAGCGCCATCAAACGCTCGGCTTCGCTCGGCGTGGTCGACCAGACGATCGAACACCAATCCTGCTGTCCGTTACGCTCCAGCGGCAAAAACGCCAGCGGCCCGTGATCGGTAAAACGCTGCCATGCAGTCGACTGGTGCGGCTGGCTGCTGCGCACGCTGGTGACGATGGCATGGTGCATGTAATCCCACTCGCGCGTGGCCATCCCGGTGAGACGGCGCACTGCCGAGTTAGCCCCATCAGCGGCGATCACCAACGGCGCGCGCAACTGTCGACCATCGGCCAGCGTCAGCAGCCAGTCATCGCCCGAACGGCGCATCTGTTCCAGCCGCGCATTGGCGAGCATGCCCAGATCGCAATCGTGCAAACGGTCGAGCAAAGCGTCCTGAACTACACGGTTTTCGACGATGTGGCCGAGCACTTCGGCGTGCACGCTGCTCGCCGAAAAATGAATCTGTCCGGTGCCGCTGCCGTCCCACACGTGCATGTCGGTGTACGGGCTGCTGCGCCGTGCGGCGATGCCGTCCCACACGCCGAGGCGTTCGAGGATTCGCTGGCTGGCGGCGGACAACGCGCTCACACGCGGTTCAAACGCGGCTTCGGCGTCGAACGGTTTGACGCTCAGCGGGCTGCCGTCGAGCAGCAGCACTTCCAGCCCGCTGTCCTGCAGCGCCAACGCCAGGGCGCTGCCGACCATTCCGGCTCCGACAATCAGCAGATCTGCGCGCATGTCCATGCTTTAAGCCTGTCTCGCTTGCGGCTTGAGCCGCACGTAAAGGGTTTTACCGACCCGCGCGACAAGGTTGCCGGCGCCGTCATGAATGTCGACCTGCAACTGCGGCAGGTATTTCTCGCCATTGGCGGTCTGCCGGCGAATCTCGCCGAGCAAGGTCTCGTCGATGCTGAACCGAGCGAACACCGGGCCTTTGCCCGGCGCAATGAAATCGATGTCGGCAGCCTTGTCCCAGACGATGTACTTCGAGCCAAGGTTTTCCATGAGCATCAGCATGAAGAACGGATCGACCATCGAATACAAACTGCCGCCAAACTGCGTGCCGACGTAATTGCGGTTGTACCAGCCGAGGCCCATCGACACCTGGACGTCGCGGAAGTCATCGCTGATATGGCGAACGCGCACGCCAGCGCCGAGGTACGGCGGGTAAAAGGTCATGACCCAGCGCATCAACCGCGCCTTGCCGAATTTTTTAGTCAACCACTTAAGCATCCGGACGCGTCCCCAACCCCATGGCCTGACGCGCAAACCAGCGCTTGGCCGGTGGCAGCAGATCGAGGCCAAGCAAACCGATGTTGCGCCCCAGCGACACCAGCGGCTGCGTGCTGCCGAACAGGCGCGTGACCTGATCGGAGAAACCGACGGTGAGATCCTGATCGAGACGCTGACGCTCGCGATACGCCTGCAACGTGGCGAAATCGCCCAGCGGTTTGTCGCTGGCCAACAATGCAGAGGCCAAGGCATCGGCATCGCGCAGTGACAGGTTGAAACCCTGCCCGGCTATCGGGTGCAGGCTGTGCGCCGCGTTGCCGAGCACGGCCAGGTGTGAGCGCACTTGTTCTTCGGCCTCGACCAGCGTCAGCGGATAAAGATGCCGCGCGCCAACCTGTTTCAACGTGCCGAGGCGATAACCGAACACGCCCTGCAATTCGCTGAGGAAATCACGCTCGCTCAAATCGGCCAGACGTTGCGCGTCCATGCCCAAACGGGTCCAGACCAAAGCGCAGCGGTTTTCCGGCAGCGGCAGCAGCGCCATCGGCCCTTCATCGGTGAAGCGCTCGAAGGCCATGCCGTTATGCGCTTCGCTCGGGGTGATGTTGGCGATCAGCGCGCTCTGATTGTACGGACGCTGGCGCACGTTGATGCCCAGTTGTTCGCGCAGACCGGAGCGACCGCCATCGGCGAGCACGGCGAGGTCGCATTCCAGCGTGGTTTCATCGTTAAGGGTCAGGCGATAGCCGTCGGGCAGCGGTTCCATGCGCGTGACTTCTGCCGGGCAGCGCCAACTGATCACGTCTTTGTCGACGTGCTGCCACAGGCAATGGCCGAGCCAGGCGTTTTCCACCACATAACCAAGTGCCGGTACGCCCTCTTCCATCGCCGACAGACGCGCGGTGGAGAAGCGACCACGGTCAGATACGTGAATCTGTTTGATCGGCTCGGCTCGGCGAGAGATTTCCTGCCACACGCCCAAGCGTTGATAAATCTGTCGCGAGCCGAAGGACAGCGCCGACGAACGCGCGTCGTAGCTCGGCTGCCAACTGTCGCCGGGGGCGAACGGCTCGATCAGCACGATTTTCCAGCCACGCGCCTTGGCCCCGGCCTGCAAGGCCAACGCCAGACTGGCGCCGACCAGACCGCCACCGATGATTGCCAGATTGACTCGACTCATGCCGCGTGTGTCCTTGCTTGCGCCATCAGCGCTTCGATGTCGGCGACGGTTTTCGGTACGCCGGTGGTGAGGATTTCACAGCCTGTTTTGGTCACGACCACGTCGTCCTCGATGCGCACGCCAATGCCGCGCCATTTCTTCGCGACGTTCTGATTGTCCGGGGCGATGTAGATGCCCGGCTCCACGGTCAGTGCCATGCCGACTTCGAGCACGCGCCATTCGCCGCCGACTTTGTACTCGCCGACATCGTGTACATCCATGCCCAGCCAGTGGCCGGCGCGGTGCATATAAAAGGCTTTATAGGCCTCGCTGGCGATCAACTCGTCGACCTCGCCTTGCAACAATCCGAGCTTCACCAGCCCTGTGGTGATCACGCGAACCGTGGCTTCGTGCGCCTGATTCCAATGCTTGTTCGGCGCGATTTCAGCGAATGCGGCTTCCTGCGAGGCCAAGACCAATTCGTAAATCGCTTTCTGCTCGGGCGAAAACTTGCCGTTAACCGGCCAGGTGCGGGTAATGTCGCTGGCATAGCAGTCGATCTCGCAACCGGCGTCGATCAACACCAGATCGCCGTCCTTGAGCAGCGCGTCATTCTGTTGGTAATGCAGGATGCAGCTGTTGCGCCCGGCGGCGACGATCGAACCGTAAGCGGGCATTTTCGCCCCGCCCTTGCGGAATTCGTAGTCGAGTTCGGCTTCGAGGCTGTACTCGTAGAGCCCGGCCCGACTGGCCTGCATCGCGCGAATATGCGCTTGCGCCGAGATCCGTGCGGCTTCGCGCATCACCTTCACTTCTGCCGCCGATTTATACAGGCGCATGTCGTGGAGCAAATGATCCAGCGCAACGAATTCGTTCGGTGGCTGGGCGCCAAGGTGCGCCTTGGAGCGGATCACATTGATCCAGTCCATCAAGTGACGATCGAATTCGGGGTTGCTGCCCATCGCCGAATACACCCGGTCGCGACCTTCGATCAGGCCCGGGAGGATGTCGTCGATGTCGGTGATCGGGAAAGCGTCGTCGGCACCGAAGTCGCGGATCGCGCCTTCCTGCCCTGCGCGCAAGCCGTCCCACAATTCGCGTTCGGCGTTGCGTTCACGGCAGAACAGCACGTACTCGCCATGCTCGCGGCCGGGCATCAAGACGATGACGGCTTGCGGCTCGGGAAACCCGCTGAGGTACTGGAAATCGCTGTCCTGACGGTAGACGTGCTCGACGTCGCGGTTGCGAATGGCTACCGCGGCGGCGGGCAGGATCGCGATGCTGTTGGGTTCCATCTGCGCCATCAGGGCCTTGCGGCGACGGCTGTATTCCGCTTTGGGGATATGGGTCATGGGCAGATGGCTTTCCCTGGCACGCGATTAATGCAGCGACGGCTTGGCGGCTGGCGGCACGTCGGCTTTCTTGGTTTCCGAGAACAGCAGCAGCGGCGCGACGCGCAGGTACTCCATGACTTCCATGTAGTCGGTCTCGCCGTCTTCGGATTCTTCCAGAGCGTCTTGCACTTGGGAGATCGCCGCCAGATCCTGCAGCACTTCGGTGGCTTCGGTGCTGAGCATGCTACTGTCGCGGCAGTTCAGGCCGAAACCGCTGAGGAAGCCCTGGCACCACTCGCCCAGTGCAGCGGCGCGCTCGGCCAGCGGCGCGTCATCGGTCGGCAGCAGCAGAACGACGGTAACGTCGTCGCCGGTGAGTTCGCCTTTGACCATCTCTTGCAGGCCGATCAAGGCGTTGCGAACGTTGTCCTGCGGCTCGCTTTCGAGCAGTTCGGCAGCGTCGATCAACCATTCTTCGGCAGTGAAACCGGCGCCGGCGCAGCTGCGTCCGAGCAGCAGGCCATGCAGTTCGGCAGGCGAGACGTTGTGGCCGCTGGAAGTCAGCAGCGTGGCGAAGGCTTGGTACGGGGAATTCTGAATGGTCATGGGCAGCTAGGCGCCAGACGGCGCTATGTCTAGAATGAAGGCCTTGTATCCTACATCGACAGACTCGCCAAGACTATTAAAGGCTGTCCGCCAGCTATCCCATCAGACAGACTCCAACTCAGTGGACACAATGGAAGACACCGACCTGCAAGCGCTGATGGCCAGACTCGAACTGTTGATTGGTCGAGTCGAGCAACTTAAGAGTCAAAACGCACTCTTACTAGCTCAGGAAAAGACCTGGCGCGAGGAACGCGCTCACCTCATTGAAAAAAACGAAATCGCCCGGCGTAAGGTCGAATCGATGATTTCGCGCCTCAAGGCCCTGGAGCAAGACTCATGAGTTCAAGCAATAGCGTCACCGTGCAGATCCTCGATAAAGAATATTCGATCATCTGCCCGCAGGAAGAACGCAGCAATCTGGTCAGCGCCGCGCGCTACCTCGACGGCAAAATGCGCGAGATCCGCAGCAGCGGCAAAGTCATCGGCGCCGATCGCATCGCCGTGATGGCCGCGCTGAACATCACCCACGACCTCTTGCACAAAGAAGAGCGTCCGGACATCCAGGCCAGCGGTTCGACCCGTGAACAGGTGCGCGACTTGCTCGATCGTGTCGATCTGGTGCTCGCCGACGATCAGACCAACACCAAGGGCTGATTCGACTGGCCGCTTGCGGTATACTCGCGGCACTCCCTGGGGTGCTTGCCAGTTGACGATGTCCCTGAGCCGATTCGCACTACCCTGGAAGTTGCACGTTGGGCTGGTGTGCATGTCCGCTAGACGGAAAGCCTTAAAGTCTACTGCATCTTCCACCTTGAACTTTCGGGTTCAAGGGCTAAGTTGACAGCGGTTCATCCGGGGAGCCTGATTCGAATCCGATGTCGGTGAAAACCGCCATCGGATTTTTTATGCGTACGTTTTCGTCCAACCTGCCGAAGCCGAACCATGACCGAACCCGCGCTGCTGCCCCGCCCGCAACTCCGCCGCCTGCTGCGCAAGGCGCGCCGCTCGCTGAGCAAAAGCGAGCAACGCCAGGCCGCCAAAGGCCTGTACCGGCAACTGGCGCAAGACCCGCACTTTCGCCGGGCCAAACACATCTCTCTGTATTTACCCACCGACGGTGAAATCGATCCGCGCCTGCTGCTGCGTGAAGCACAGCATCGAGGCAAGTCGACTTATCTGCCGGTGCTCAGTGCCTGGCCGCGAACCAAAATGGTTTTCCAGCGCATTCGTCCCGGCGAGAAACTCAAACCCAATCGCTTCCGCATTCTTGAGCCACGGGCCAATCTGGCTCGGCAACGCAAGGTCTGGGCGCTGGATCTGGTGTTGTTGCCATTGGTGGGGTTTGACGATGTCGGCGGGCGACTGGGCATGGGCGGCGGTTTTTACGATCGCAGCCTGGCGTATCTGGCGCGGCGCAAAAGCTGGCGCAAGCCGACGCTATTGGGGCTGGCCCATGAATGTCAGAAAGTCGAACGCTTGGCGCAGGCGAGCTGGGATGTACCGTTACAAGGCACGGTCAGCGACAAGGCGTGGTATTTCGCGGGATAGGACGCCGCAGATCAGCGGCGTCGGGTGTGCAGTTTCAGCGCTTGAACGCGGTCGACTGTTGAACCTGTTGCGCGACTTCGATTGGAGCGTCAGCTTTGGTTGTCCACAGACTCTGCGCGTAACCGGTGGTCACGACGCCCAGGCCAAACAAAATTACCAAAGTCCATAGTAAATCCGGTTTGCGTTTCATCGATTGCCCCCCTCAAGGCACATCAACACGATGACAGCAGCGGTTTCCATTTGTAGGCCGTGCAGCAGCGTCAAGCTTTAAAGGCCGGCATTTTGCGGCAACGT
Source organism: Pseudomonas sp. PS01303 (assembly GCF_029959385.1). Classification (NCBI taxonomy): domain Bacteria; kingdom Pseudomonadati; phylum Pseudomonadota; class Gammaproteobacteria; order Pseudomonadales; family Pseudomonadaceae; genus Pseudomonas; species Pseudomonas sp. PS01303. Next base: position 29,405 of record NZ_JASCPK010000037.1, on the reverse strand, counting down.
GAACCGCTGCGCAAACGCTGACGTCAACCGACTGTCGGTTTGTCATAAAATTGCCCGACAACTTGTCCACTGATCCCGCCAGGAGAACAAAACATGGCCTATTGGCTGATGAAATCCGAGCCCGACGAGCTCTCGATCAAGGGCCTGGAAAAACTCGGCAAAGCGCGCTGGGACGGGGTTCGCAACTACCAGGCACGCAACTTCCTGCGGGCGATGGCGGTGGGCGATGAGTTCTTTTTCTACCACTCCAGCTGCCCGGAACCGGGAATTGCCGGGATTGGCAAAATAATCGAAGCAGCGTACCCGGATCCGACGGCGCTGGAGCCGGAGAGTCATTACTTCGATCCGAAGGCGACGCCGGAGAAGAATGCGTGGAGTGCGATTGACGTTGAGCACGTCGAGACGTTTGCGCGGGTGTTGAAGCTGGATTATCTGAAGCAGCAGACGGCGCTGGCGGAGATGCCGTTGGTGCAGAAGGGCTCGAGGTTGTCGGTGATGCCGGTCACCCCTGAGCAGTGGGCGGCGGTGCTTGCCCTGCGCTGACGCGCAAAAAGATCGCAGCCTTCGGCAGCTCCTACGTTGGAATGCGGTTCCCTGTAGGAGCTGCCGAAGGCTGCGATCTTTTGACTTGATGCTTATTGAATGATCAGGTTATTGAACAACAGATCTTCAACCACCGGCTTCCCAGTCTCATCATTCATCACCTGCTGAGTCTGCTTCAACGCTTCCTGACGCAGCTTCTCTTTACCTTCGATGCTGCCCATCGCCTCGGTCGTCTGCTGAGTAAACAGCGCCACCAGTTGATTACGGATCAACGGCTCGTTGGCCTTGACCAGTTTGGCCGCGTCATCGCCGGTCACGCGCAGCGCCACGTCGGCCTTGTAGACCTTGAGTTTCGGCGTGCCGTCCAACCCGTAGTTACCCACGAACGGTGGGCTCAGGCTGATGTAGCTGACCTTCGGCGCTTCGCCTTCTTTAGCTTCTTCGGCCAGCGCTGCCACAGGCAGAGACAGGGCCAGCAACAACATGATCCACGCTTTCACAATTCGCTCCTTATCCGGTTTGCGGCCTAGCATAACGACCCGCCGCGCAAGCACAAGCTTATGGCGGACTATCAGGGTCGGGCATGCTCGTTGACCCGTTGACTGACACACCTACACTTATCGGCCATCACTCCCAAAGGAATAGCCCTGATGAAAGCCGTGCTGTGCAAAGCCTTCGGCCCTGCCGAATCGCTGGTGCTGGAAGACGTCGCCAGTCCTGTCGCGAAGAAGAACGAAATCCTGCTGGACGTGCACGCCGCCGGGGTCAACTTCCCCGACACGCTGATCATCGAGGGCAAATACCAGTTCAAGCCGCCCTTCCCGTTTTCGCCGGGTGGCGAAGCGGCAGGTGTAGTGCGCGAAGTTGGGGAAAAGGTCAGCCATCTCAAGGTCGGCGACCGCGTCATGGCCCTGACCGGCTGGGGCAGCTTCGCCGAACAGGTCGCGGTGCCGGGCTATAACGTTCTGCCGATTCCGCCGTCGATGGACTTCAACATCGCCGCCGCTTTCAGCATGACTTACGGCACCTCGATGCACGCGCTCAAGCAACGCGCCAACCTGCAACCGGGTGAAACCCTGCTGGTGCTCGGTGCATCCGGCGGTGTCGGCCTGGCTGCCGTGGAAATCGGCAAAGCCATGGGCGCCCGCGTCATCGCCGCCGCCAGCAGCGCCGAGAAACTCGCGGTGGCCAAGGCTGCCGGCGCTGACGAACTGATCAACTACAGCGAAGCCAGCCTCAAGGACGAAATCAAACGCCTCACCGACGGCCAGGGCGCCGACGTGATCTACGATCCGGTTGGCGGCGATCTGTTCGACCAAGCCATCCGCGCCATCGCCTGGAACGGCCGCCTGCTGGTGGTCGGCTTCGCCAGCGGGCGCATCCCCGAGCTGCCGGTCAACCTCGCCCTGCTCAAAGGCGCGGCGGTACTCGGCGTGTTCTGGGGCTCCTTCGCTCAACGCCAGCCACAGGACAACGCGGCGAACTTCCAGCAACTGTTCGGCTGGTTTGCCGAGGGCAAGTTGAAACCGTTGGTGTCGCAGGTCTATCCGCTGAGCAATGCGGCGCAGGCGATCAATGACCTTGGGCAGCGCAAGGCTGTGGGGAAGGTTGTGGTGCAGGTTCGCTGAAACCACACTGTCATTCAGGCCAGTAACGCTGATGCCGCGTTACTGGCCGTTTCATTTCTCACCTTGAAACCCCTGCCTACCACACTCTACAAAGTTGTTTGGCGGTAACTATGTATCGCGACATTGCCCGTGGCGCTGCTTAGATTTACATCACAATAACTCTCGAATTTCCGCCGGCAAATAGGTCACGTATTTTCGTGTCGGATTGTCTCGACAGTTTCTGACGATGGTTGGAACGCGTCTATTCATCTTCGCAATCATCGCCAGACGTTGCTCATCCGACAATTGATGCCTGGTGAGTGAGTTTGAAAGATAGGCACGTGTATATTCAAAAACAGCCGAATCGACCCAGTCGAACTCGCTCATATTTCCGAGGTTTTCGTTAACGGCCCGGCATTTGACCGTTTTTAACCACTGATTGATATCCAGCGACTGGTCTTCGAGGCGGAAGATCATGGGCGCAATGATTTCCTGTTGCTCAGGCTTATCACCTTCAACGTTCCAAGGTTTAAAGCGCCACTGCGCGATCGCAACTCGAACGGCCTCGGCAAATTCAGGGTGAGTGCTTTCCTGAATGCTGATCTCGCTGACTGAACCATCCGCGCTGGCGATGAAGCTAACCTTCACCTTGCCCGTTACTCCTGCCCTTTGCAGCTCTCGCGGATAAATCGGCTTGGGATTGTTTTCCGGTATCAAAAACACTTCTGAAGCCAGCGCAGAACCACCGATCACCAACAAAAACACCACAAAAAACCACCGCATGATTGCACCCTTCCCTAGTGAGTTGTCCTATCCGGCAACAGCACAAAGGATACGGAGCAATGGCTTTTAACTGAACGGCGCAGCTTCGCCAATGCGTGCAGGACGTTTCTCTAATCCCGTCGGGAAACTGGGAGAACCCGCAGAGCGAATTAGCGAAGGTAATTTTTCCGACGGATGTTTAGCTACTTTATGGGCCCACAACATCCCCCGGCATCAAATGCTCCTGCACTTTCTCACTACGCGACTCCACCAACTGCCCCTTGTCGTCAAAACGCAAAACAATCAGCCAGTCATAAACCCCCACCGGCCATTTCGGCTGGCCGATCAGTGCCGGGCCGTTGCCGCCGAATGCGCCGATGAGTTTGTTGATGTGGCCGTGGTGCCAGGCGATCAGGATGGTTTTCGCCTGATTGCTGTCGCGTAATTGGCTGACCAGTTTGTCGACGTCGTTATTGGCGAAGGGTTGTTCGATCGGCAGTTGCAGCCGTTGCGACAGCGGGATCAGCGTTTGTCGTGGGCGGATGCTTTGTGGGCTGTCGGCGGTGGCAATCAGGCGTTGCGGGGTGAGTGTTTCGTCGGCCAGTTTCAGCGGGGTGAAATAGTCAGCGTACGCGGCGGCGCGCTGTTGGCCTTGGGCGTTGAGCTCTCGGCCCACGTCCGGTTTTTCCGCGTGGCGGACGATCAGTACGGTGGTGTTGCGCAGCCCCGATGCGCCAGAACCGTGGGCAAAACTCAGCACCAGCACCGAAACGGTGACGACGGCCACCATCAGCAACCTCGGCAATAACCTGCGCACATTCGGGGCCATGTTTCATCTCTGCAATCAGTCATTCATTGAGCGCGAGTCTAAGACACAACGCGCTGATCGCTACAAAAACGCCCTGTTCTTACAGCTGAGCGACAGGTTCGTAAAGGAACGTGCGACTTCCAACATTTTCCGCTGTTTTGCCGATGCGAACCGGTGCTATTTTCGGTAACGAAACTGTAACATTCGCATCCGCAGTCAAAACAAGAAATCTGGAGCTCTTGAATGTTTGCTTTCTTTCGCCCTGCCGCACATCAGGCTCCATTGCCTGAAGAACAAATAGACAGCACCTACCGACGCCTGCGCTGGCAGATCTTCGCCGGTATCTTCATTGGCTACGCGGGTTATTACCTGCTGCGCAAAAACTTCTCGCTGGCCATGCCGTACTTGATCGACGAAGGCTACAGCCGTGGCGATCTGGGGCTGGCGATGTCGGCGATTGCCATCGCCTATGGCTTGTCGAAATTCCTCATGGGCCTGGTGTCCGACCGTTCCAACCCACGCTTCTTCCTGCCGTTCGGCCTGTTGGTTTCGGCGGGCGTCATGTTCGTGTTCGGTTTCGCGCCTTGGGCGACGTCCAGCGTGACCATGATGTTCATTCTGCTGTTCATCAACGGCTGGGCCCAGGGCATGGGCTGGCCGCCGAGTGGGCGGACGATGGTGCACTGGTGGTCGCAGAAAGAACGCGGCGGCGTGGTGTCCGTGTGGAACGTGGCGCATAACGTCGGCGGTGGCCTGATCGGCCCGTTGTTCCTGCTCGGCATGGGCCTTTTCAACGACTGGCACGCAGCGTTCTACGTACCGGCAGCGGTAGCGCTGGGCGTGGCGGTGTTTGCCTTCATCACCATGCGCGACACCCCGCAATCGGTCGGCCTGCCACCAATCGAGAAGTACAAGAACGACTACCCGGAAGGCTACGACGCCAGCCACGAAGACGAATTCAGCGCGAAAGAGATCTTCGTCAAATACGTGCTGCGCAACAAAATGCTCTGGTACATCGCCATGGCCAACGTCTTCGTCTACCTGCTGCGTTACGGCGTGCTGGACTGGGCGCCGACGTACCTGAAGGAAGCCAAAGGCTTCACCGTCGATAAAACCTCATGGGCTTACTTCTTCTACGAGTGGGCAGGTATTCCGGGCACGCTGCTGTGCGGCTGGATGTCGGACAAGATCTTCCGTGGCAACCGTGGCCTGACCGGCATGGTGTTCATGGCATTGGTGACTGTGGCGACGCTGGTTTACTGGCTGAACCCGGCCGGCAACCCGACCGTCGACATGATCGCGCTGGTCTCGATCGGCTTCCTGATCTACGGCCCGGTGATGTTGATCGGTTTGCAGGCGCTGGAACTGGCACCGAAGAAAGCCGCCGGCACAGCGGCGGGTTTCACCGGTCTGTTCGGTTATCTCGGTGGCTCGGTCGCGGCCAGTGCGGCGATGGGCTACACCGTTGACCATTTCGGCTGGGACGGTGGTTTTGTCCTGCTGATCGGCGCGTGCCTGCTGGCGATGGCCTTCCTCGCCCCGACGCTATGGCACAAGCAAGTCGCCAGTCAGAGCCGCGAAGCGGTCGCTTGATAGCACTGTGACTGACAGCGCTTGAGCCGCGCCTCCAGATTTCGGTCTGGCATGGCGTGGCTGCGCAGGGCGTGTACGGTCTGCTCGACATAATCGCGAGTGGTGCCGTATCGTCCGCTGGCGCTTTCGAACACCTGACTCAGCACGTGATCCGGCAAGTTGCCGGCATAGCTGGGCAGGTGCCGCTCCAAGACAAATCCCAAAGCCTGCACCTGACTGCCATCTGCGAGTCGGCAGTTGAGCCAGTGTGGCCGATAGGACGGCACCGGCATCTCGCGTTTCCACAAGGCGTACAACGCTGCATCGAGATTGTCTTCCGGCAAGCGATACGCGAAGCCGCTGCACGAACCGCCGCGATCCAGACCAAAAACCAGACCGGGCATTTCCGGCGTACCACGGTGCTCGTGCGACCACAGGTACAAGCCGCGATGGTAGCCGTGCACGCGTCCACGAACGCGCTCCACCGCTGAACACTCCGGCCGCCAGATCAGCGAACCGTAGGCGAACAGCCACACCGGCCCGCCCTTGTGGCGCGCCATGGTCGATTGCATGGAAGCGAGAAGTTGTTCGTGCGTCAGCTGCGGCCCAAGATCGAGCCGCGGAGGGTAATTCAGATTCAGAAAAGCGTTTTCAATGGCGCTCATGGCGAATAGCGTTCAGCTCCCCGCGGGTAAAGAATTACTTAATAGAACGCACCGCTGTAACAATAAGGCACATATGTTTTAAGGCAATTTGAGTGCCATGGCACAGTTCTTAATTGATTGCCTGATTGATATATAACCTAGCGGTATTTATGCAATTACATAAATACCGATCGGCTATATAGAGAGTTATAACGAATCAGGAGCGCGGCTTAAGAGCGCGGAGCGTAGGCAAACACGTCCGCGCGCATTTGATGGGCGTCCATCCCGGCTTCGACCAAGGCGTCGAGGGTGCCGTAGACCATGGCCGGTGAGCCGCTGGCGTAGACGTGCAGCGGTTTCAGATCGGGGAAATCTTCACAGACTGCTTCGTGCAGCATGCCGCAGCGCCCTTCCCAACCGCATTGATCGCTGACGACTTTGTGCAGGAACAGGTTAGGCAACTTCTGCCATTCGTCCCAATGTTCGATCTCATAGAAATCTTCCGGACGACGCACGCCCCAGTACAGATGCACGGGATGTTTGAAGCCGTTGGCGCGGCAGTGTTCGATCAACGCGTGAATCTGACCCATGCCGGTACCCGCAGCGACCAGCACCAGCGGCCCGTCCGGCAGCTCGGCCAGATGCGTATCACCGAATGGCAGTTCGACGCGCACCATTGCGTTGCGTTGCAGCTGTTCGATCAGGCTCAGTGCACTGGCTTCGCGCGCCAGCACATGGATTTCCAGATCACGCCCGCCATGCGGTGCCGAAGCCATGGAGAACGCCGATTTCTCGCCGTTCTCGCGTTCGATCATCAAGTATTGCCCGGCGTGATAGCGCGGTGGTTTGCCTGCCGGCGCACGCAGACGCACGCGCCAGGTGTCGCCACCGACATCGCGGCATTCAATAACCTGACACGACAGGCTGCGCACCGGCAGTTCTCCCAGCGCGAGCACGCCATCCCACAGCAGAATGCAGTCTTCCAGCGGCTCGGCTATGCAAGTGTAGAACTCACCGTGGTCGTGCACCTTGCCGTCCTGCGCAACGCGGCCTTCAACCAGCAGCGCCGCACACACATGACAATTGCCGTTGCGGCAGCTTTGCGGGCATTCGTAGCCCAAGCGCCGCGCACCATCGAGAATCCGCTCACCGGGCTGTATCTCGAGCACTGCTCCGGAGGGCTGCAGGGTTACACGCATCAATCTATTCCTAACTGATTCCAGATGGCATCGATCCGTTGGGTGACGGCGTCGTCCTTGACGATCACGCGGCCCCACTCGCGAGTGGTTTCGCCCGGCCACTTGTGGGTGGCATCGAGGCCCATTTTCGAACCCAGGCCGGAGATCGGCGAGGCGAAGTCGAGGTAGTCGATCGGCGTGTTATCGATCATCACCGTGTCGCGCTTGGGATCCATGCGCGTGGTGATGGCCCAGATCACGTCGTTCCAGTCGCGGGCGTTGATATCGTCGTCAGTGACGATAACGAACTTGGTGTACATGAACTGTCGCAAAAACGACCAGACACCAAGCATCACGCGCTTGGCATGCCCCGGATACGACTTCTTCATGGTGACGATGGCCATGCGGTACGAACAGCCTTCCGGCGGCAGGTAGAAGTCGGTGATCTCCGGAAACTGCTTCTGCAGGATCGGCACGAACACTTCGTTCAGCGCCACACCGAGGATCGCCGGTTCATCTGGCGGACGGCCGGTGTAGGTGCTGTGGTAGATCGGTTTGATCCGATGGGTGATGCGCTCGACGGTGAACACCGGGAAGCTGTCGACTTCGTTGTAGTAACCGGTGTGGTCGCCGTACGGGCCTTCATCGGCCATTTCGCCGGGATGGATCACGCCTTCAAGGATGATTTCGGCGGTGGCCGGCACTTGCAGGTCGTTGCCACGGCACTTGACCAGCTCGGTGCGGTTACCGCGCAGCAAACCAGCGAAAGCGTACTCAGAGAGGCTGTCCGGCACCGGTGTTACGGCGCCGAGGATGGTCGCCGGATCCGCGCCCAATGCCACGGACACCGGGAACGGCTGGCCCGGATGCTTCTCGCACCATTCGCGATAATCCAGTGCGCCGCCACGGTGGCTGAGCCAGCGCATGATCACCTTGTTGCGGCCGATCACTTGCTGACGGTAGATACCGAGGTTCTGGCGTTCCTTGTTCGGGCCTTTGGTGACGGTCAGGCCCCAGGTGATCAGCGGGCCGACGTCGCCGGGCCAGCAGGTCTGCACGGGCAGCATCGCCAGGTCGACGTCGTCGCCTTCAATGACCACTTCCTGGCACACCGCGTCTTTGACGACTTTCGGCGCCATCGAGATTATCTTGCGGAAGATCGGCAGCTTCGACCACGCGTCTTTCAAGCCCTTCGGCGGCTCCGGCTCCTTGAGGAACGCCAGCAGCTTGCCGATTTCGCGCAGCTCGCTGACCGACTCGGCGCCCATGCCCATGGCCACCCGCTCGGGCGTGCCGAACAGGTTGCCGAGCACCGGAATGTCGTAGCCGGTGGGCTTTTCGAACAGCAGCGCCGGGCCTTTGGCCCGCAGCGTGCGGTCACACACCTCAGTCATCTCCAGCACCGGCGAGACGGGAATCTGGATGCGTTTCAACTCTCCGCGCTGCTCAAGCTGCTGCACGAAATCCCGAAGATCCTTGAATTTCATTGACGATGGCACCCTCAAAATAGGCGTACATCCTACCTGCTATGCAGCCCTGTGGCAGCCTGTCGCTGCTTACTTGGCTGCATTCGTCTGGGCTTTGCCAAGGTTTTCCTGGCGTTGCAGGTTAATGAACAACGGTTCCATGATCGGTGCCACCAGACGCGCGCCGACTTCCGACAGGTGATTGTCGTCGGTGTACAGCGAGTAGCCGTCGAGCTCGGCGTGACACAAACCCTTGTCGTCACACAGTCGCGGCGCCGGGTCGACGATGCGCACCGCCGGGTCTTTGGCCAGCTCAGCGAACAACTGGCTGATAAACACCTGGCGCTCGTGGTGAATGGCGACTTGTTGACCAACACCTTCAACCGAACGATCGAGCATCGCCAATCGCGTCAGGCGATATGGCGGACTGTAGGGCTGCAACGGCGCCTCTTTGACCAGCCAGACGCGATGGCCGCTGGCACGCAACTGCGCAACCCGCGCACGCAGACCGTCGGCCAGACGTTGCTCGGCATACGCGCGATCATAACGACCGTCCGCAGTCCGCAGGACGTGGCCCAGGTCGCCATTGGCTGCACCGTAGACATACAGACTCCAGCGCGCGACCAGCACCACATCGCTGACGGTTTTCTCTTTCAACGCCTGCTCGATCCGGCGATTGAAATGCGCACACACCGGGCCATGTTCCAGACCTTCCACCGGGATGCAGCCCGGTGAACTGGCGAGAATCACGCTGACGTCGTGGGCTTTCGCGCCGTCATCGAATATCGGAATCAGTGCCGTGGCGTGACTGTCGCCCCAGACCAGCGCCTGCGCGGGCACGTCGGCCACACCGTAATGACAGAACAGTTTGTCATCAGGTGTCTTGTCGTCCGCCAGACACGCCATCAACTCCGGCCGCCAGTCGTGGCCCTTGGCATATTGCAGGGCTTGATCGGACAAACGCCAAGGCAAGCCATCGGTCCAGCGCAGCGTTTGCCCGGCCAGCGCCAGCACCAGCACACCGAGGGCGCCGGCAATCAGAATTGGCCGACGACCGGCGAGCAGACGGCGCTCGCGGAACGGCGTTTCGATGAATTTCCACGACAGGTAACCCAGCACCAGCGTCAGCAGAATCAACCCGGCGTTATCGAGCGCAGTGGTGTCTTCGACGCTGGCATAGCTGGAAAACACGAACACCGGCCAATGCCAGAGATACCAGGAATAGGAGATCAGGCCGAAACCGACCATCACCTTACTGCTCAACAATTGACCAACCACCGTCTCGCGATGACCGTTGGCAAAAATCAGCAACACCACACCCAGCACCGGCAGCAACGCCGCCGCACCGGGGAATGGCGTGGACTTGTCGTAGCCGAACACCGCCAGCAGGATCAGGCCCATGCCGAGCAAACTCAGCAGTTGCGCAGCCATTGGCTTCAACCGCCAGGCCTGCTTCGGCGCGACTGCCAGCATCGCACCGGCGAGCAGTTCCCAGGCGCGCATCGGCAACAGGAAGAAGGCTTTTTCCGGGTGGTGGCTGACCGCCCACACGCTCAGGCCGAAGGACACCAGCAGAATCGCGAACAGCGCCAGTCGCCAGTGTTTTAGACGACTCGACATGACGGCCAGCAGTAGCGGGAAGAGAATGTAGAACTGCTCTTCAACCGCCAGCGACCAGGTGTGCAACATCGGTTTGAGGTCGGATGCGACGTCGAAATAGCCGTCCTGACGCATAAACAGAATGTTCGAGACGAACAGCACCTGATAACGCACCGAGCGCCCCAGCTCTTCGTAATCCTTGGGCGCCATCAGGAACCAGCCCACCGCCAGCACGGCGACGATCATCGCAAACAGCGCCGGCAGAATCCGCCGCGCACGGCGTGCCCAGAACTCGACGAAGCTGAAACGCCCGGCCTGACGCTGGTTCCAGATGATCGAGGTAATGAGGTAGCCGGAAATCACGAAGAACACGTCTACGCCGACAAAACCGCCGGTAAACCCCGGGACGCCAAAGTGGAAAAGGACCACGGCGATGACCGCAACGGCCCGCAAGCCGTCGATATCCCTTCGATAAGCGAGTGTGCTCATAAATCTTGAATGCCAATCAGTTGGTTATTATTTGTACAGCCTGATTCTCTTACGCGGAAACGGTCTCGTACGTTGCTGCTCATTCTGCAAGGCACAGACCTTACCAGATCGCCATCGTCCCTTCGCCCGGACAAAATACGGGCAAAAAAATGGCGCCCCCGTAGGGACGCCATTTTTATCGGCTCAATCTGCGATGTTACTTGCGCTTCATCGACAGGAAGAACTCGTCGTTGGTCTTGGTCGTTTTCAGCTTGTCGACCAGGAACTCGATCGCTGCGACTTCGTCCATCGGGTGCAGCAGCTTGCGCAGAATCCACATGCGCTGCAGTTCGTCGTCGGCGGTCAGCAACTCTTCGCGGCGGGTGCCGGAGCGGTTGATGTTGATCGCAGGGAACACGCGCTTCTCGGCGATCTTGCGATCCAGAGGCAGTTCCATGTTGCCGGTACCCTTGAACTCTTCGTAGATCACTTCGTCCATTTTCGAGCCGGTTTCAACCAGCGCGGTGGCGATAATGGTCAGCGAGCCGCCTTCTTCGATGTTACGTGCCGCACCGAAGAAACGCTTTGGCTTCTCGAGGGCGTGGGCATCGACACCACCGGTCAATACCTTGCCGGAGCTCGGGATCACGGTGTTGTAGGCACGGGCCAGACGGGTGATGGAGTCGAGCAGGATCACCACGTCTTTCTTGTGTTCGACCAGGCGCTTGGCCTTCTCGATCACCATTTCAGCCACTTGTACGTGACGGGTCGGCGGCTCGTCGAAGGTCGAGGCAACCACTTCGCCGCGCACGGTGCGCTGCATTTCGGTTACTTCTTCCGGACGCTCATCGATCAGCAACACGATCAGGTGAACTTCAGGGTTGTTACGGGCGATGTTCGCTGCGATGTTTTGCAGCATGATCGTTTTACCGGCTTTCGGCGGTGCCACGATCAGACCACGCTGGCCTTTGCCGATCGGGGCGCACAGGTCGATCACACGACCGGTCAAGTCTTCGGTGGAACCGTTGCCGGCTTCCATCTTCATGCGCACGGTCGGGAACAGCGGAGTCAGGTTCTCGAAGAGAATCTTGTTTTTCGCGTTCTCCGGACGATCGAAGTTGATCGTGTCGACCTTGAGCAGTGCGAAATACCGCTCGCCTTCCTTCGGAGGGCGAATCTTGCCAACGATGGTGTCACCGGTGCGCAAGTTGAAACGGCGGATCTGGCTCGGCGAGACGTAAATGTCGTCTGGGCCGGCGAGATAGGAAGCGTCAGCGGAGCGCAGGAAGCCGAAGCCGTCCTGGAGAATCTCCAGCACGCCATCACCGGAGATTTCCTCGCCGCTTTTAGCGTGCTTTTTCAGCAGGGAGAAAATCACGTCCTGCTTGCGCGAACGGGCCATATTTTCTATGCCCATCTGTTCGGCCAATTCGAGCAGTTCGGTAATCGGCTTTTGCTTGAGTTCAGTCAGATTCATATAGGAATGACGTAATCATTTATGGAGGGGGGGAAATTAAGCTTTTGGCTTAATGAGGCCGCGCCGCAGAGAAGGCGACAGGATCGCGTACTTATTCGAAAAGGAGTGCGTCGGCGACGGCTAGCAGGGGGCAGTGGAGAAACCACTGCGGGGCCGAATGTACCACCTGAGTTTCTGAGCGTCTAGCCCTGAATACGCAAAAAGCCCCGCAATTTGCGAGGCTTTTTTTAATGCACTTTACAGCGACGCTTAGATGTTGGCGTCGAGGAAAGCTGCCAGCTGCGACTTCGACAGTGCGCCGACTTTGGTCGCTTCAACGTTGCCGTTCTTGAACAGCATCAGCGTCGGGATACCGCGCACGCCATGCTTGGCCGGGGTTTCCTGGTTTTCGTCGATGTTCAGTTTGGCAACGGTCAGCTTGCCTTTGTAAGTCTCGGCAATCTCGTCCAGAACCGGAGCGATCATTTTGCAAGGACCGCACCATTCAGCCCAGTAATCGACCAGGACAGCGCCTTCGGCCTTGAGTACGTCGGCTTCGAAGCTAGCGTCGCTAACGTGTTTGATAAGATCGCTGCTCATGGAATTCTCCAGGTTGTAAGCAAAAAAACGTGGCCCATCATAGCCGCCCTTCCCCTGTTCAGGAAGCCGCAGATGATTGAGTCTTGCTATGGCACTCGATGAGTTTGGGTATAGCTCAAGTCACGCGATAGCGGGAGCGATGAAGGCGATTCCGGTGCGCAGCGCGGCGTTACGCACGTGCTCCTGCATGGCTTTTTGCGCGGCAGCCGAGGCCCGGCGAGCGAGGGCGCGAAGGATTTTGCGGTGTTCCTGCCAGGTTTCCATGGCGCGTTCGGCACGGATGAACGGTAGTTTCTGGCTCTCGAGGAACATCTCGGCGCTGGCGGTGAGGATACTCAGCATCGCCTGATTGCCGCTGGCCAGGAGGATGCGCCGGTGGAATTCGAAGTCGAGTTTCGCTGCCGCTTCAAAGTCACCGGCCTTCAATTGCTCGCGCATCGCCGCGACATTATCTTCCAGCGCATCCAGATCAGACGTGCTCAACGTCACTGCCGCCAACCCGGCGGCAAAGCCTTCCAGCGCATAACGCAACTGAAAGATATCCAGCGGCGACGCCTGCGCAGCGAATGACCAGCCCGGCGCGTTCTCGCCCGACGACAGCTCCACCGGCGCCTGCACGAACACGCCTTTGCCCGGCTGAATGCTGACCACGCCCAACGCGCTCAGCGACGATAACGCCTCGCGCAACGACGCCCGGCTCACCCCCAGTTGCAACGCCAGATCGCGTTGCGACGGCAAGGCATCGCCGGCGCCGAAACCCTGTTCGGTGATCAGTTTGCGGATCGCTTGCAGCGCCACTTCGGGTACCGCACGGGAAATCGAATTCATGGTTTTTCAGACGCGTCAGGCCAATGTGCGGCTAGTTGTAAAGCTATTCGCCGAGTCCGGCAAGTCATGCCCCAGCGGGGTTCGGTGATCGCGACCGATGCGCTATCGCAGTGCGAAAAACAACCTGACTGTTCAGACCAGTAAGACCGAACAAAGCCGCTGAAACCGCGGCCTGCCGCGACGACAGCCACGTATTGGCACGGCGCATGCTCTGTCCGATCGCAGAAATCACTTCCCGCCGATCCGGAGATTGTCCATGACCAAGCGTTACAGCGCCCTCCTCGCCGCCCTGTTTTCCAGCCTGCTGCTCAGCCAGATACCTGCTCACGCCGACGGTCTCGACGACGTGGTCAAACGCGGCACGCTGAAAGTTGCCGTGCCGCAAGACTTCCCGCCGTTCGGCTCGGTCGGCCCGGACATGAAACCTCGTGGCCTCGACATCGACACGGCAAAACTGCTGGCCGACCAGCTCAAGGTCAAACTCGAGCTGACCCCGGTCAACAGCACCAACCGCATCCCGTTTCTCACCACCGGCAAAGTCGATCTGGTGATTTCCAGCCTCGGCAAAAACGCCGAGCGCGAGAAAGTCATCGACTTCTCCCGCGCCTACGCACCCTTCTACCTCGCGGTGTTCGGCCCGCCAGACGCTGCGATCAACAACCTCGACGACCTCAAAGGCAAAACCATCAGCGTCACCCGTGGCGCCATCGAAGATATCGAACTGACCAAGGTCGCCCCCGAAGGCGTGACCATCAAGCGCTTCGAAGACAACAACTCGACCATCGCCGCTTACCTCGCCGGGCAGGTCGACCTGATCGCCAGCGGCAACGTGGTGATGGTCGCGATCAGCGAGAAGAACCCGAAACGCGTGCCAGCGCTGAAAGTGAAGCTCAAGGATTCGCCGGTTTACGTTGGCGTGAACAAGAACGAAGCGGCGCTGCTGGCCAAGGTCAACGACATCCTGACCAGCGCCAAGGCTGACGGCGCGCTGGAAAAGAATTCGCAGACCTGGCTGAAAGAGCCGCTGCCGGCCGATCTCTGATCGACTGCGCGGGAGACCTTCATGGCTTATCAGTTCGATTTCATGCCGGTGGTGCAAAACACTGACCTGCTGCTGCGCGGCGCGCTGTTCACCCTTGAGCTGACGGCCATCGGCGCGCTGCTCGGGGTTGGCGTGGGCATTGTCGGGGCGTTGGTGCGGGCGTGGAACATCCGCCCGTTCTCGGCAATCTTTGGCGTCTACGTCGAGTTGATCCGCAACACGCCGTTTCTGGTGCAGTTGTTCTTTATCTTCTTCGGCCTGCCGTCGCTGGGCGTGCAGATTTCCGAGTGGCAAGCGGCGGTGCTGGCGATGGTGATCAACCTCGGTGCCTATTCGACCGAGATCATCCGTGCCGGCATTCAGGCGATTCCGCGCGGGCAACTGGAAGCCGCCGCGGCACTGGCGATGACGCGCTTCGAAGCGTTCCGCCATGTGGTGCTGCTGCCGGCGCTGGGCAAGGTCTGGCCGGCGCTAAGCAGCCAGATCATCATCGTCATGCTCGGTTCGGCGGTGTGTTCGCAGATCGCCACCGAAGAGCTGAGCTTCGCCGCCAACTTCATTCAGTCGCGCAACTTCCGCGCCTTTGAAACCTATGCGCTGACCACGTTGATCTACCTGTGCATGGCGCTGCTGATTCGCCAGTTACTCAACTGGATCGGCCGTCGCTACATCAGTCGAAGCGGGGGCCGCGCATGAGCGATTTCACCTTCTGGGACATCCTGCGCAACCTGCTCATCGGCCTGCAATGGACGCTGGCATTGTCGCTGGTGGCGTTTATCGGCGGCGGCCTCGTCGGGCTGCTGATCCTGATCATGCGCATCTCGAAAAACCCTCTATCGAGCAACATCGCCCGCACTTGGATCGAGCTGTTCCAAGGCACGCCGCTATTGATGCAGCTGTTTCTGGTGTTCTTCGGCGTGGCCTTGGCCGGGATCGAAATCTCACCGTGGATGGCCGCAGCGATTGCCTTGACCTTGTTCACCAGTGCTTATCTGGCGGAGATCTGGCGCGGTTGCGTCGAGTCGATCGCGCATGGCCAGTGGGAAGCCTCGGCGAGTCTGGCGCTCAATCCTCTGGAGCAACTGCGTTACGTGATCCTGCCGCAAGCGCTGCGCATTGCCGTGGCGCCGACCGTGGGTTTCTCGGTGCAAGTGGTCAAAGGCACCGCCGTGACCTCGATCATCGGCTTCACCGAATTGACCAAGACCGGCGGCATGCTCGCCAACGCCACCTTCGAACCGTTCATGGTCTACGGCCTCGTCGCCCTCGGCTACTTCCTGCTCTGCTACCCCTTGTCCCTCAGTGCGCGCTACCTGGAAAGGAGACTGCATGCCTCTGCTTAGAATTTCCGCCCTGCATAAATACTACGGCGATCACCACGTGCTCAAAGGCATCGACCTCAGCGTCGAAGAAGGCCAGGTGGTGGCGATCATCGGCCGCAGCGGCTCGGGCAAATCCACCCTGCTGCGCACATTGAATGGCCTGGAATCGATCAACGACGGCGTGATCGAAGTCGACGGCGAATACCTCGACGCCGCCCGCGCCGATCTGCGCAGCCTGCGGCAGAAAGTCGGCATGGTCTTTCAGCAGTTCAACCTGTTCCCGCACCTGACCGTCGGTGAAAACGTGATGCTCGCGCCGCAAGTGGTGCAAAAAGTGCCAAAAGCCAAAGCGGCGGAACTGGCGCGCGAGATGCTCGAACGGGTGGGCCTCGGGGAAAAATTTGATGCTTTCCCGGATCGGCTGTCCGGCGGCCAACAGCAGCGCGTGGCGATTGCCCGGGCATTGGCGATGTCGCCGAAAGTCTTGCTCTGTGATGAGATTACTTCTGCACTCGATCCGGAACTGGTCAACGAAGTGCTCAGCGTCGTGCGGCAATTGGCCAAGGAAGGCATGACGCTGATCATGGTCACTCACGAGATGCGCTTTGCCCGCGAAGTCGGCGACAAACTGGTATTCATGCACCACGGCAAGGTGCATGAGGTGGGCGATCCGAAGCTGTTGTTTGCCAATCCGCAGACGGCGGAACTGGCCAACTTCATCGGCACGGTGGAGCACGCGGGCTGAGCATTCAGTCGTGCAGCAACTCGAATGTGCCGGCGGCTTCGAACAGGGTTTCGTCGTGGATCTGCAACTGGCGGGTGTCCAGCTGCGCCTGAACGTCGATCTGCGCAGTAAAGTGCCGGGCGCGCTGCGATTGAATGGTTTGCGCCGCATCGAACAGTTGTTCCGCGCGTGGCTGCGGCTCGGTATCGCGGGTCAGCATCGCCGCGCTGCCGTCTATTACCGCGTCGCTGATGCGCAGGCTGAATTGGCCCTGTTGGCCTAGCCGGAAAACATTCGGGCCCGCGCTGGTGCCGTTGAAGCGCAGTTTGATTGGCGTGGGCGTCTGGCAGATCACCGTCAAGGTGAGTCGGTGAGTGTCCAGATTTACCCAATGTTGGCCGAGAGGTTGGTCGGGGAATGCGCCGCGATGTAATTGGCCGTAATCAACTTCGGACTGGCTCAATCGTGATTCGCAGTCAGCGGCGAAAATCGGTGTCATCAGCAGGTAGATGACTAGCGCGACGGCTGATTTAGCGTGCATGGCAAACGCCCTCCATGGCTTCATACAAGCGATCGCTGTGAGTGTCGGGCGGCGGTTCCAGTTGCAGCTCGCAGCGGCGGTTGTTGGCCAGCTGAACGTGCAACGTCTGCGCGCCCTGCACATCACTCAAAAACGCTTTGCCGCCCTCAACGACTGAACCGAGCAACTGCCCCTGTTCAGTCAACACCGACGCGCCTCGGCTGATGGGCAGTCCTTGCTCATCGACAATTTGCAACAGCACCCGACGCACGCTGATCACTTCGAAATCCAGCGTATTGAATGAGCCGCGTCCGGCCTGCACTTCTTTGAAACCATTGATCAGATCGACCCGGCGCGGCAACGTCCGGGTCATCACTTGCACGCGGCTTTGGCTGTACGCCGACAGCCCGGGAATCACCGCGCGCCCGTCGCCGTCCGTCCACACCGGGCCTGACGGCGTCGTTAACTGCACCGCAGAAAGATTGCCCACGGAAGCGATGCCAAAGGTGTCTTGAATGGCATAAGGGGAAAACGTCACGCCGTCCTCGTGCACAGCGACGCCTCCCTTGAGCTGGCCCATGTAACTGTTGCTCGCCGCGTCGCGGTTCACGCCAAGCCCGACTTGGGCATAGCGCGGCAGCAAGCCGACGCTGGCGTTCAGCCGCGAACCGCGCGCCTCGCCGATGCCGTCCACGCCCAAGCGATAACTCGCCGTGTCGTTGACCTGCTCAC
This sequence comes from Pseudomonas sp. PS01303, assembly GCF_029959385.1. Taxonomy (NCBI): domain Bacteria; kingdom Pseudomonadati; phylum Pseudomonadota; class Gammaproteobacteria; order Pseudomonadales; family Pseudomonadaceae; genus Pseudomonas; species Pseudomonas sp. PS01303. The sequence goes on along the minus strand of NZ_JASCPK010000037.1, from coordinate 11,534 downwards.
TCAGCGCCGAGCCCAGCGTCGTTTGCGTATCGCGGTGGCTGGCATAGGTGCGCAACTGGCGCGAGCCGCCGAGGGGAATGCCGATGCTCAGGTGCATTGCCGTGGCATTCGATTCGGCTTCGATGTTGAACGACACGCTGGCGTGCTTGAATCCCTTGCCCCACGAACCGCTCAAGCGTTGCCGGTGCTCGCCGTTGTGCAAGGCGCTGCGGCTGATTGCAGCGCTGAACCCGCCCCACCGCGGATCCGCCCAACCGAGCGTCGCGCTGAATTGATTGGCGAAGCGCTGCTGCAATTGATCGGCGCTGTAGCTCTGGTTATCGAGCACATCGCGGTATTGCTCGCTGCGCAGTGTGGCGCTGAGGCCGAAACTGGCCCGTTCGAAAAATGCGCTCGATATGGAAAGGCTCTGCTGCACTCCCTGCGAATCGGTGTCGGCCTGACGGGCTAAAACTGTGCGCCAACGCAGGTCAGCGTGCTGAAACAGACGGGTATCGATGCCCCAGCCGCTCGCATGATAATTTGGCGTTGTCATCAGGCCGCTGCTGAGCAGCGACGTTGGCCCCAAGCTCAAACTGCCGCTGAGCGTGGCGACGGTTTGATTGTCGATCTGTTCATCCGCTCGCGAACGCAGGGTTCCCACCGCCAGGTGATAGCCGGGTCGGGCCTGGGTGATTTGATGGAACGCCGAGACTGGTAACGCAAACTCCCTTGTCGCGCCGTCCTCACCAATGACCTTCACCTGTAGATCATCGCTGCCGTTGAGCAAAGCAAAACCGTTCAGGCTGAACGGCCCTGGTGGCACCCATGTGCTGTAGATCAGCGCTCCGGATTGGCGGACTTCAATGCGCGATGGGCTGTTGGCGATGCCATCGACAGCGGCGCTGGATTCGCTTGGCCGCACAGCGCTCTGGGCTGGAAAAAGCTGCGCGCCAGTGATGGGCACACCGGCAAATAGTGGACTGCTGGTGTTGATCTGGCCCAATTGCAACGTTGAATCCAGCCGTTGCAGATCGCGCTGGGCATAGCTGTAGAGGTGTTCGACGCCGCCAGTCTGCTGCCCGGAATTCCACTGCTGACGACTGCGTACGATCCAGTCGGCCGTGTTGAAACCGGCCAGCGTGGAGGCCGAGATGTAGCGACTGCTGCCGGCCGAAGACGCGTTATCCAGTCCCAACAAGTCGTAGCTGAACATCCCGGCGGTGCCGCCACGGGTGAAATTTGTGGTCGTTTGCGCCACATCGGCCAGTGCATGGGTTGGCACCAGCAGAAGCACTTCTTGCTGATTCGGCCGCAGGGTCACTTGTGTCTGTGGGTAATGCGCCTGGAAAGCGAGACAACCCTGGCTGTCGGTGGTGCTTTTATCGAGGCTGCGCAATCCTGCCTTGTCCAGCAGACCCTGGGTAAAACACAGCTCACCGGCAGTATCGAACTGCGCCTCGGCCCAGCCCTGCTGACGGCCATTGACGAACAGTGTCACCACGCGCCGGCCCTCGCTAAAACGCGGAGCCAGCCGAAAATACTCGGCCATGGCCGGATCGATGCCGCGACTGCCGAGTACATCGGTGTCGAACTCCACCGTCCGGGGTTGCGCAGCGAGTACGTGCTCACAGACACCGAGCGCCGCCAGACACACCGCTCGGGCAACCCCGCTGGCCATGCTTCAAGGCCCTTGGACATTGAGGCGAGCGTCGTAGCTGTCGACGGTGAAGCCATAAACCGTTGCCGGGTAAAACGTGACTCCCGTGGCCGATTGCGGCTGTTTATTCAGCTTGCGCTGCAGGACTTCGCCCGGCAGCACGTAGGTTCGACCAATATCCGCGACGTGATTCTGCGGGGTCAGCACAACCTCTTGGGATAGCCGTACGACGTAGGGGCTTTTATTGCGCACTTGCAGGACGTCGCCCACTAACGACCACTCAAGCAGCGTCCACGGCGTGGGATTTTTCGCCAGGCCCTGCGGATGAATGATCAGCGGCAGGTTCTGCCGAATCGTCACGCCGACGGACGCCGTGTCTGCGGGTTTTCTCGGCGGTACGCCTTCGAAAATGATGCGTTTGAGGCGCTGGGTTTTCAGCGGTTCGGAGAACTGCCCGATCACCCGCACCAATTGTTTGTCCGAGGCTTCTACCCGGGTGATTGGCGGGGTTACCAGCGCGAGAAACTCGGGATCTTCCGGGAGGTTCTCGATCGATGAGTACAACAAGGCTGGCGTCGCATCGGTATTTTTTATATTGATGGTGGTTTCACCGTCCTCTTCATTAAGAATGACCACGGTCGTTTCCGGCACCATGCCGTCGGCGCGCACCGAAGTAATTGCAACAAACAACAACATAATGAAGGCAACGGACACTGTTCTTATTGAAAACATTATTTCAGCCACACCAAACCCTCACGAGCAAATAAACTTCGCGACAAGAAACTTGCAATCAGTCAGTTAAAAAGTAACAACATGTGCGACATGTCACTCTGAGGGAGCAACATGTCAAACACATCAAAAGCAATCAGAGATAACTGAGTTCAAAAGTGGCCAAACCATCAAGAGGCACATCATTATTGATGGTTAGTTCTGACGCTTTGTTGATGACCGCCTGTACTTCCATCACTCCAGTCAGGGTGATGAAAGAGACAGGGACGATCAATCCGACGGTGCGCGACCACGACCCCAGATTGTCGTTTTGCCCGACCGCACCGGTAGCTGTTTCGATCCAGCTGGTGCCTTTGTCCAGCGAGGTAATGACTTTGACTGGCGTACCGGAGGCGTTGAAACTGCCCGGCTTGAGGTTAACGGCGTAACCACCAATATTCTCACCATCCGCTGTGGCACCCAGACCGTAGTTGTAGTTATCGGTGTAGTCGGCGCCGATGGTGGCGGCGAGAATGCCTGCAACCTGACTGAATCCTTTGCCGTCCTGCGCCTTCAGCCCAACCTTGGTGTGCGACCGGCAGTTGATGTTGAAGACGAGCTCCTTCTTCTCTAGCACGGTGTAGGAAGTCTGGTTCAAATCTTCAGCCGCGATGTTGCCATAATCGACAACGCCGCCGCCCTCCAGAAACGGCACACAACTGGCCGGCACGATCGTGCCCTTGACCCGTAGATCAATAGCCGCCTGAGCATTGATAGAAACGCTGGCAATCACTGCAGCCGCCATTAAAGCACTTATTGTTTTCATAACTTGTCCACCTGACGCTTATTGACTTCAACACAGTTGAAGTCTTCATCCCTGTAAAAGAGTACGAGCAGGCAACCGCCAGCACTCATACCCGACTTACACAGTCTGAGGACATTGCCTACGAATAAGAAGAAGACACGGTGTCAAAGCCAGTAGGAAATTACACTTACATGGCGAAGGAAGAGGTTATTAACACTTGCCGAAAAAGTTCTACAGCGCCTAGGTAAAAAGCTTTATATGCCGTAGGAAAACATTCCGCTTATAAAGTCACTCTTTGTATCAACTAACCCAGCAATCACTATTCCCGGATCAGCATCCGATCAGCCATCTACAGCATCAACCTTGATCTCTGTGCGTTGGCGGCAGCCGTTGATCGTGGCACGATGTCGAGGTTATCGACCGAGACCCCCTGACCATGCCGCAATCCAAAGCCAAGAATTTGTCCCTGATCGCCGCAATCGACCTGGGCTCCAACAGCTTTCACATGGTCGTGGCCAAGGCCCAGAACGGCGAAATCCGCATCCTTGAGCGCCTCGGCGAGAAGGTGCAACTGGCCGCCGGCATCGACGATGAGCGCATGCTCAACGAAGAATCGATGCAGCGCGGCCTCGATTGCCTCAAGCGTTTTGCCCAACTGATCAACGGTATGCCGCTCGGCGCCGTGCGTATCGTCGGCACCAACGCCTTGCGTGAAGCGCGCAACCGCCTCGAATTCATCCACCGCGCCGAAGAAATCCTCGGTCATCCGGTGGAAGTCATCTCCGGCCGCGAAGAAGCGCGTCTGATTTATCTGGGCGTGTCGCACACCCTCGCCGACACCCCGGGCAAACGTCTGGTCGCCGACATCGGCGGCGGCAGTACCGAATTCATCATCGGCCAGCGCTTCGAACCATTGCTGCGCGAAAGCCTGCAAATGGGCTGCGTCAGCTTCACCCAGCGCTATTTCAAGGACGGCAAGATCACCCCGGCCCGTTACGCCCAGGCATACACGGCGGCGCGGCTGGAGATCATGAGCATCGAACACGCCCTGCATCGCCTGACCTGGGATGAAGCCATCGGCTCCTCCGGCACCATCCGCGCCATCGGCCTCGCGTTGAAGGCTGGCGGGCATGGCACCGGCGAAGTGAATGCTGAAGGGCTGGCCTGGCTCAAGCGTCGCCTGTTCAAACTCGGCGATGCCGACAAGATCGATTTCGAAGGTATCAAGCCTGATCGCCGGGCGATTTTCCCGGCGGGTCTGGCGATTCTCGAAGCAATCTTCGATGCGCTCGAACTGCAACGCATGGATCACTGCGAAGGCGCTCTGCGTGAAGGTGTGCTGTATGACCTGCTCGGCCGCCATCATCACGAAGACGTGCGCGAACGTACCCTCACTTCGCTGATGGAGCGCTATCACGTTGATGTCGAACAAGCGGCACGGGTTGAACGCAAAGCCCTGCACGCCTTTGATCAGGTCGCGGTGGACTGGGAGCTGGACGACGGCATCTGGCGCGAATTGCTCGGCTGGGCGGCGAAAGTGCACGAAGTCGGTCTCGACATCGCGCACTATCACTACCACAAGCACGGCGCTTATTTGATTGAGCACTCGGACCTCGCCGGTTTCTCCCGCGAAGACCAACAGATGCTCGCCCTGCTGGTGCGCGGCCATCGCCGCAACATTCCCAAGGACAAGTTTGCCGATTTCGGTGACGACGGCGCCAAGCTGATTCGCCTGTGCGTGCTGCTGCGTTTCGCGATTCTGTTCCACCACATCCGTGGCACACAGGCGATGCCGCAGGTGGTGTTGCATGCCAAGGGCGACACCCTGGACGTGGAATTCCCGGAGAACTGGCTGGATGAAAATCAGCTGACTCAGGCAGATTTTGGCCTCGAAGCCGATTGGCTGACGCGAGTGGGCATCGTCCTCACCGTCCACTGAGTCTCGATTGGGCATAAAAAAGGCGATCCTTCTGGATCGCCTTTTTTATTGGGTGTTCGGCTGGGATTTAGTGGTGTGCGTGAGATCGATGCCCCTCACCCCAGCCCTCTCCCGAGGGAGAGGGGGCCGATCTTCGTGCTTTTCAAATCTGAGTTCGACTCGATATGCCAGGTCGGTGTATAGCGCGAGACACCTCGGTCAGTCCCCTCTCCCTCCGGGAGAGGGCTAGGGTGAGGGGCTCTTGCCTTTGACCTTAGCTGCTCACCGGCAAAATCGGGCTACCCAACCGCTCCAGCAACGTCGCCTGCGCACTCCTAGGGTTCTGGTTCCCGGTCGGCGTGTTGCGGATGTAACGACCATCCGACTGCAAACTCCAGCTATGGGTATTGTCGGTCAAATACAGCTCCAGCTCTTTCTTCACGCGGGTCAGCAGCTTTTTGCCTTCCACCGGGAAGCAAGTCTCGACGCGTTTGTCGAGGTTGCGTTCCATCCAGTCGGCGCTGGAGAGGAACATCTGTTCGTCGCCGCCGTTGAGGAAGTAGAACACTCGGGTGTGCTCGAGGAAGCGGCCGATGATCGAGCGCACATGAATGTTGTGCGAAACCCCGGCAATCCCCGGACGCAGGCAGCACATGCCGCGCACCACCAGATCGATGCGCACGCCGGACTGGCTGGCCTTGTACAGCGCGCGGATGATCTTCGGATCGGTCAGCGAGTTGAACTTGGCGATGATGTGCGCCGGTTTGCCTTCGACGGCGAACTGGGTCTCGCGGGCAATCATGTCGAGCATGCCCTTCTTCAGCGTGAACGGCGCATGCAGCAGCTTTTTCATGCGCAGGGTTTTACCCATGCCGATCAACTGGCTGAACAATTTGCCGACGTCTTCGCACAAGGCGTCGTCGGAAGTCAGCAGGCTGTAGTCGGTGTACAGCTTGGCGTTGCCGGCGTGGTAGTTGCCGGTGCCGAGGTGCGCGTAGCGGACGATCTCGCCGGCCTCACGACGCAGGATCAGCATCATTTTGGCGTGGGTCTTGAAGCCGACCACGCCGTAGATCACCACCGCACCGGCCGCTTGCAGACGGCTGGCCAGTTGCAGGTTGGATTCTTCGTCGAAGCGCGCCCGCAGCTCGATGACCGCCGTGACTTCCTTGCCGTTACGCGCGGCATCGACCAGCGCATCGACGATCTCGGAGTTGGCGCCGGAGCGGTACAGGGTCTGACGCACCGCGAGTACGTGCGGATCTTTCGCGGCCTGGCGCAGCAGGTCGACCACCGGGGTGAACGACTCGAACGGGTGCAGCAACAGGATGTCCTGCTTGCTGACCACGCTGAAAATGTTTTCGCTGTTCTGCAGCAGTTTCGGGATCTGCGGGGTGAACGGCGTGTATTGCAGTTCCGGATGGCTATCCAGACCGGTGATGCTGAACAGTCGAGTCAGGTTGACCGGGCCGTTGACCTGATACAGCTCGCTCTCGCTCAGGTTGAACTGCTTGAGCAGGTAGTCCGAGAGGTGTTTCGGGCAGGTGTCAGCGACTTCCAGACGCACCGCATCGCCGTAACGACGCGAGAACAACTCGCCACGCAGGGCGCGGGCCAGGTCTTCGACGTCTTCGGAGTCGAGCGCCAGGTCGGCGTTTCGGGTCAGGCGGAACTGGTAGCAACCCTTAACCTTCATGCCCTGGAACAGGTCATCGGCGTGGGCGTGGATCATCGACGACAGGAACACATAGTTGTCGCCCGGGCCGCCGACTTCTTCCGGCACCTTGATGATCCGTGGCAACAGACGCGGTGCCGGGATGATCGCCAGACCGGAATCGCGACCGAAGGCGTCGATGCCTTCCAGCTCGACGATGAAGTTGAGGCTCTTGTTCACCAGCAACGGGAACGGGTGCGTCGGGTCGAGGCCGATCGGGGTGATGATCGGCGCGATCTCGTCGCGGAAGTAGCGGCGCACCCAGGTCTTGAGCTTGACCGTCCAGTTGCGGCGACGGATGAAGCGCACCTGATGCTTTTCCAGCTCCGGCAGCAGGATGTCGTTGAGGATCGCGTACTGACGGTCAACATGACCGTGCACCAGCTCGCTGATGCGGGCCAGCGCTTGATGCGGTTGCAGGCCATCGGCGCCGGCCTGCTCACGGGCAAAGGTTATTTGCTTCTTCAGGCCGGCGACACGGATTTCAAAGAATTCGTCGAGATTGCTGGAGAAGATCAGCAGGAACTTCAAACGCTCCAGCAGCGGATAGGACTCGTCCAGCGCCTGTTCCAGCACGCGGATATTGAACTGCAGTTGCGAGAGCTCGCGGTGGATGTACAGGCTGCTGTCATCCAGACCCGGAATGGTGATCGCCGGCACCGCCACAGCGGTTTCGGCCACCGGCGCGGGTGGCGCTGGCTCCAGTTCCGGCGGGGTCTCGGTGATTTGCTCCACCACCGGCTGAGCTTCTTTTACTGCAACTTCAGTGAGTCCTTCGGTATTCATCGAATGTTCCTGGGAGGGCTATTTCTGCTCTCGTAACAATTGAGCGGCACGGACAGCAAAGTAAGTCAGGATGCCATCTGCACCGGCACGTTTAAAGGAGGTCAGTGATTCGAGGATCACCGCTTCACTCAACCAGCCATTCTGGATCGCCGCCATGTGCATGGCGTATTCGCCACTAACCTGATAGACGAAGGTCGGCACTTTGAAGGCATCTTTTACCCGGAAAAGAATGTCCAGATACGGCATGCCCGGTTTGACCATGACCATGTCCGCGCCTTCAGACAAGTCTGCACCGACTTCGTGCAGCGCTTCGTCGCTGTTGGCCGGATCCATCTGATAAGAGGCTTTGTTGGCTTTGCCGAGGTTCGAAGCTGAACCCACGGCATCGCGGAACGGGCCGTAGTAGGCGCTGGCGTACTTGGCCGAGTAGGCCATGATCCGCACATTGACGTGGCCGGCGATTTCCAGCGCTTCGCGAATCGCCTGAATGCGACCGTCCATCATGTCCGACGGCGCCACCACCTGTGCGCCAGCTTCGGCATGGGACAACGCCTGACGCACCAGTGCGTCGACGGTGATGTCGTTCTGCACGTAGCCTTCTTCGTCGAGAATGCCGTCCTGACCGTGGGTGGTGAACGGGTCGAGCGCAACGTCGGTGATCACGCCGAGTTCCGGAAAGCGCTCACGCAAGGCGCGAGTGGCGCGCTGGGCGATGCCTTCAGGGTTCCACGCTTCAGCGGCGTCGAGGGATTTCAATTCAGGAGGTGTGACCGGAAACAGCGCCAGCGCCGGAATCCCCAGTTCGACCCACTTGGCGGCTTCTTCCAGCAACAGGTCGATGCTCAGGCGCTCTACGCCGGGCATCGAGGCCACGGCTTCGCGGCGGTTCTCACCGTCGAGCACGAACACCGGCAGGATCAGATCATCAACCGTCAGTACGTTTTCCCTTACCAGCCGACGCGAAAAATCATCGCGGCGGTTGCGACGCAAGCGAGTGGCGGGGAACAGACGGTTGGCAGGGGTAAAGCTCACGGCGGACTCCTGAGCCCGCGCAAACGGGCGAGCGTGACAGTTATAGACGGCCATTATGACGAACAGATTACAGTTGTGTGAGGCCTGTGGCACGGTGACGGATTCCATTCTTATTGTAGGAATTGTTCACGTCGAGACACATTTGGACACTTTCATGAATGTGTCCGAAGGGTTAGGCTGCGCGTTCATTTCGCCAGCACCCAGACAATGCTCCAACAATTTCTGCATGACTTCGGCTACTTTGCCTTGTTTCTTGGCACGTTCTTCGAAGGCGAAACCATCCTGGTGCTCGCGGGCTTCCTCGCGTTCCGTGGATACATGGACATCAACCTGGTGGTGGTCGTGGCGTTCTTCGGCAGCTATGCCGGTGATCAGCTGTGGTACTTCATGGGGCGCAAGCACGGGCGCAAATTGCTCGCGCGCAAACCGCGCTGGCAGATGATGGGTGACCGCGCGCTGGAACACATTCGCAGGCACCCGGACATCTGGGTGCTGAGCTTCCGCTTCGTTTATGGCTTGCGCACGGTGATGCCGGTGGCGATCGGCCTGTCGGGTTATCCGCCGGGACGCTACCTGCTGCTGAACGGCATTGGCGCGGCGATCTGGGCCACTGCGCTGGCCGCTGCGGCTTACCACTTCGGCGCGGTGCTGGAAGGCATGCTCGGCAGCATCAAGAAATATGAGCTGTGGGTGCTTGGCGCCTTGCTGGTGCTCGGTGTTGGCCTGTGGCTGCGCCGCCGCTTCAAGAATGCGCGTCTGGCGAAGAAGATCTACGAGGATGAACAAGCTGCCAAGGCTGAGCAACTGCAACTCGCCGAGCCAGCCAAGTCCGCCGAACCTAAACCGCCAGTCGAGTAACGCGCTGACGGCAGCTATACAGCCCGATGCCGCTGAGCAGGCTGTACCCGAGCAAACCAGCCCAGATCATCGGGCTGGCCGGCCACAATCCAACCAGCGGCGCCAGCCACACCAGCGGCACTTTCAACCCCAGCCGCAACAGCTCGACCTTCAACGCCCACGGGCGATTCTCCAGGCTCACGCCCAACGCAAACACCCCGAACGCCACCGCGCCCCAGCCGAGTATCAATCCGGTGGTCAGCAGACTGCGCTCCAGATTCATCAGATAACTGCCCAGCGCGATGTACACGCAAAACTGCAGCGCCACGTAGCATTGCTGGCGACGCTTCAACGGCACGTCGAATTTGCGGAACTGCGCCAGATCCGGCTTGCTCATCGGGTATTTCGCCGCGACGTTCGCCGGGCGCCAGCCGGTGCGCATAAACCAGATGCGCAGCTTGTCCCACTTGCACTCGGCCCGACGCGCGTCGTCCCACAATTGCGCATAAAACTGCAGGTTGGCCCACAACGGATTCCAGCTCGCCAGCGGCTTGGTCACGCCGAAAATCACCGGCTCGTTGTCGTCCTCTTCCTGAAACGTGCCGAACAGACGATCCCAAAGAATGAACACTCCGCCGTAGTTGCGATCCATGTAGAGAGCGTTCTGTGCATGGTGGGCCCGATGATTGGATGGCGTGACGAAGAACCACTCGAACCAGCCGAGCTTGGGAATGTGTTGGGTGTGGACCCAGAATTGATAGAGCAGGTTCAGCGCCGCGACGCTGACGAACACCAGCAACGGCACGCCGAGCACGGCCATCGGCAAGTAGAAAATCCAGCCGAGCAGAAACCCGGTGCTGGTCTGGCGCAGCGCGGTGGAGAGGTTGTATTCCTCGCTCTGGTGATGCACCGAATGCGCGGCCCAGAGGATGTTGCGTTCGTGGCCCATGCGGTGCAGCCAGTAATAGCAAAAGTCGTAGAGGACGAAGGCCAGCACCCAGACCCAAACGCTGTCTGCCGGCAGTTTGAACAGCGCCAGATGCTCGAGGGCGAAGACGTAGGTCAACAGCCCGACACCTTTGGTCAGCAGCCCGGTGGTGGTCGACAACACGCCGGTGCTGATGCTGTTCACCGCATCGGCGAGGCGATAGTTGCTCACCCCGCGCCAGCGGTCGGCGATCAGTTCGAGCGCAATCAACACGAAGAAAAGCGGCACCGCATACAGAATGAAGTCCATGACGCGCCCTGCTCGCAATCGTATGAACAGATCCTAGGTGTAGCCGCCCGTTTACCCTATGGCAACGCGCGACAATTTAGTGGACATTTAGCGCCATGAATCTGGAGAGAAACCCATGAGCAAAAAAGTTGCAGTGATCCTGTCCGGCAGTGGCGTGTACGACGGCGCCGAGATCCATGAAAGCGTCATCACCCTGCTGCGCCTTGATCAACGCGGCGCGCAGGTACAGTGCTTCGCCCCGAACATCGCGCAATTGCACGTGATCAACCACCTGACCGGCGAAGAAATGCCCGAGACCCGCAACGTGCTGGTCGAGTCGGCACGGATTGCCCGTGGCAACATCAAGGACATCCGCGAAGCCGACGTCGATGACTTCGATGCGCTGATCGTGCCCGGCGGTTTTGGTGCGGCAAAGAACCTTTCCAACTTTGCTGTCGAAGGCGCCGGCTGCAGCGTACAGCCTGAAGTGCTGGCGCTGGCCGAGGCGTTTGCCGAAGCGGGTAAACCGGTGGGTTTGATGTGCATTTCGCCGGCTCTGGCCGCGAAGATCTACGGCCCGGGCGTGACCTGCACCATCGGCAACGATACCGACACGGCCACGGCGATGAACAAGATGGGCGCGACGCATGAAGATTGCGCAGTGACCGAAATCATCGAAGACAAGGCGCGCAAACTGGTGACGACCCCGGCTTATATGCTGGCGCAGAACATCAGCGAAGCGGCTTCGGGGATCAACAAACTGGTTGATCGCGTGCTCGAACTGACCCACGAAAACGACGCCTGACACGGTCTATTGTAGGAGTGAGCCTGCTCGCGATGGCGGTGTGTCAGGCAACATATCTGTTGAATGATCGACGG
>NZ_JASCPK010000371.1:0-204 GCF_029959385.1 Pseudomonas sp. PS01303 | reverse complement strand
GCCATCAAAAATATCCACCTCACGGTTCGCCGTGCCTGTGCCCGTGAGCGTCACGCTAGTGTCGACTGTCGTGCCGTTTTGAGGGATGTCGATGCCTTTGGAATCTTTCACCGAAGTAATCGCCGGAACCAGCGCATAAGCCACGGTAAAGGTTCGTGCTGCTGATACTGGATTACTGCCGTAAACACCTTTGGCTGTGAGGCT
>NZ_JASCPK010000370.1:0-217 GCF_029959385.1 Pseudomonas sp. PS01303 | reverse complement strand
TGAGTTCCCTGAAGGGCCGTCGAAGACTACGACGTTGATAGGTTGGGTGTGTAAGCGCTGTGAGGCGTTGAGCTAACCAATACTAATTGCCCGTGAGGCTTGACCATATAACACCCAAGCAATTTGATGCTCCTAGTTGAAAAGACGAGAGAGACCAGATTGCGGTGTGTGAAGACGAAACGAACCGAAAGTTCGATGTTCACAAACACCGAAAGCT
>NZ_JASCPK010000036.1:0-44090 GCF_029959385.1 Pseudomonas sp. PS01303 | reverse complement strand
GCGCTAGGTCAGTCACCCTAAATCTCGACTGATATACCGCATTCGCGAGCAGGCTCGCTCCCACAGGGGATCTGCGGTGCGTTAGCGAACCCAGCGCTCGCGGCGCCAGATTTGCTGCTCGGACTTGGTCTGGAACGTCCACGCCACGAAACGGCTCTGCTTCTGGCCCTGCGACATCTCCACGACCTGGCTTTCCAGCACGCCGGCCTTTTTCAGCGCGGTTTCGATGGCTGGCAGGTTCGACGCCTTCGACACCAGCGTGCTGAACCACAGCACTTTGTGCTGGAAGTTCGCGCTCTCGGCGATCAGTTGCGTCACGAAACGCGCTTCGCCGCCTTCACACCACAGCTCGGCCGACTGGCCACCGAAGTTCAGCACCGGCAGTTTGCGTTTCGGATCGGCCTTGCCCAGGGCGCGCCATTTGCGCTCGCTGCCCTTGGTCGCTTCGTCCATCGAGGCGTGGAACGGCGGGTTGCACATGGTCAGGTCAAAGCGCTCGCCCGGCTCAAGCAGGCCGATCAGGATGTGCTTGCGGTTTTCCTGCAAACGCAACTGGATCACCTTGTTCAAGTCGTTGGACTGAACGATTGCTTTGGCGGCAGCCACGGCCGTCGGGTCGATTTCAGAACCGAGGAAGTGCCAGCGGTATTCGCTGTTACCGATCAGCGGGTACACGCAGTTGGCGCCCATGCCGATGTCGAGCACGTTGACGATCGCGCCGCGCGGCACCTTACCGTCGTTCATGCTCGCCAGCAGGTCAGCGAGGAAGTGCACGTAATCGGCACGGCCCGGCACAGGCGGGCAGAGGTAATCTGCCGGGATGTCCCAATGCTGGATGCCATAGAACGACTTGAGCAGCGCCCGGTTGAACACGCGCACCGCGTCGGGGCTGGCGAAGTCGATGCTTTCCTTGCCGTACGGGTTGGTGATCACGAACTTCGCCAGTTCCGGCGTGGTCTTGATCAGTGCCGGAAAGTCGTAACGACCCTGATGGCGATTGCGCGGGTGCAGGCTGGCCTTTTCACGCGGCTCGACGGTCTTGGCCGGGGTCGCGGAGTCGGGCTTTTTGCGCGCAGGTTTGGGTGTGCGGGGGGCGTTCATGGGCGTGGTCGATTCGGGTATGGCTGAAAGTGGCGGGTATTGTCCCACATCCGCTCCCAGATAACGCAAATCCGTGTAGGAGCAGAGCTTGCTCGCGAAGAGGCCGTGTCAGACAAAGTTGCAGTGCCTGACAGGACGCTTTCGCGAGCAAGCTCTGCTCCTACGGGGATTTGTGGTGTGGCGGGAATGAAAAAGGGAGGCCACTTGGGCCTCCCTTTTTCAATGCGATTTGCCGTTACAGGCTGGCAATCCGCGCGTGTTGCTCGGCCAGTTTGGCCAGGGCTTGTTCAGCCTCGGCCAGTTTGGCGCGTTCCTTCTCGATGACTTCGGCCGGGGCCTTGTCAACGAATCCGGCGTTGGACAATTTGCCGCCAACACGCTGAACTTCACCCTGCAAACGCAAGATTTCCTTGTCCAGACGCGCCAGCTCGGCGCCCTTGTCGATCAGACCGGCCATCGGCACCAGCACTTCCATCTCGCCAACCAGCGCGGTGGCGGACAGCGGAGCTTCTTCGCCAGCCTGCAGAACGGTGATCGATTCCAGACGCGCCAGTTTCTTCAGCAGCGCTTCGTTCTCGGTCAGACGGCGCTGGTCTTCAGCGCTGACGTTCTTCAGGTAGATCGGCAGTGGCTTGCCCGGGCCGATGTTCATTTCGCCACGGATGTTGCGCGTGCCGAGCATCAGTTCCTTCAGCCATTCGATGTCGTTCTCGGCGGCCGGATCGATGCGCTCTTCGTTGGCCACTGGCCAAGGTTGTAGCATGATCGTCTTGCCCTGAATACCGGCCAGCGGCGCGATGCGCTGCCAGATTTCTTCAGTGATGAACGGCATGAACGGATGCGCCAGACGCAGCGCCACTTCCAATACGCGAACCAGCGTACGGCGAGTGCCGCGCTGACGTTCAACCGGCGCGTTCTCGTCCCACAGCACTGGCTTGGACAGTTCCAGGTACCAGTCGCAGTACTGGTTCCAGATGAACTCGTACAGCGCTTGCGCCGCCAGGTCGAAACGGAACTGATCGAGTTGACGGGTCACTTCGGCTTCGGTGCGTTGCAGTTGCGAGATGATCCAGCGATCCGCCAGCGACAGTTCGTAAGCTTCGCCGTTCTGGCCGCAGTCTTCGCCCTTGTCCAGAACATAACGCGCGGCGTTCCAGATCTTGTTGCAGAAGTTGCGATAGCCTTCAACGCGGCCCATGTCGAACTTGATGTCGCGACCGGTCGAAGCCAGCGAGCAGAAGGTGAAGCGCAGGGCGTCGGTGCCGTAGCTGGCGATGCCGTCGGCGAACTCGTCGCGGGTCTGCTTCTCGATCTTCTTCGCCAGTTTCGGCTGCATCATGCCGGAGGTGCGCTTCTGCACCAGGTCTTCCAGCTCGATACCGTCGATGATGTCCAGCGGGTCAAGGACGTTGCCCTTGGACTTGGACATCTTCTGGCCCTGACCATCACGCACCAGACCGTGTACATAAACGGTCTTGAACGGTACCTGCGGCGTGCCGTCCTCGTTCTTGATCAGGTGCATGGTCAGCATGATCATCCGGGCAACCCAGAAGAAAATGATGTCGAAGCCCGTCACCAGCACGTCGGTGGAGTGGAATTTCTTCAGGAACTCGGTTTTTTCCGGCCAGCCCAAGGTGGAGAACGTCCACAGACCGGAACTGAACCAGGTGTCGAGAACGTCGTTGTCCTGTTGCAGCGCCACGTCCGGGCCAAGATTGTTTTTGGCACGCACTTCGGCTTCGTCGCGACCGACATAGACTTTGCCCGACTCGTCATACCAGGCCGGAATCCGGTGGCCCCACCACAGCTGGCGGCTGATGCACCAATCCTGAATGTCGCGCATCCACGAGAAGTACATGTTTTCGTACTGCTTCGGTACGAACTGGATGCGACCGTCTTCAACGGCAGCAATCGCAGGCTCGGCCAAAGGCTTGGTCGACACGTACCACTGGTCGGTCAGCCACGGCTCGATGATGGTGCCGGAGCGGTCGCCTTTCGGCACTTTCAGGCCGTGGTCGTTGACGCTGACCAACAGGCCGGCGGCGTCGAACGCAGCAACGATCTGCTTGCGCGCTTCAAAACGCTCAAGACCGGCGTACTCAGCTGGAATCGCGCCGTCGATGCTGTCGTTCAGCGTGCCGTCGAGGTTGAACACCTGGGCTGCCGGCAGCACGTTGGCGTTCTTGTCGAAGATGTTCAGCAGCGGCAGGTTGTGGCGCTTGCCGACTTCGTAGTCGTTGAAATCGTGGGCTGGGGTGATTTTCACGCAGCCTGTGCCGAATTCAGGATCGCAGTAATCGTCGGCGATGATCGGGATGCGGCGGCCAACCAGTGGCAGCTCGACAAACTTGCCGATCAGGGCCTGGTAGCGCTCATCGTTCGGATTAACCGCAACGGCGGAGTCGCCGAGCATGGTTTCCGGACGGGTGGTCGCGACGATCAGGAAATCGTTGCCATCAGCGGTTTTCGCACCGTCGGCCAGCGGGTACTTCAGGTTCCATAGGAAACCTTTCTCGTCGTGGTTTTCCACTTCGAGGTCGGAAATCGCCGTGTGCAGTTTGGTGTCCCAGTTGACCAGACGCTTGCCGCGATAGATCAGACCGTCTTCGTGCAGACGCACGAACGCTTCTTTAACCGCTTCCGAGAGACCGTCGTCCATGGTGAAGCGCTCGCGGCTCCAGTCCACGGACGAGCCGAGACGGCGGATCTGACGGCTGATGTTGCCGCCGGACTGATCCTTCCATTCCCAGACTTTCTCGAGGAATTTTTCGCGACCCAGATCGTGGCGATTCTGGCCCTGGGCTTCAAGTTGACGCTCCACCAGCATCTGCGTGGCAATACCGGCGTGGTCGGTGCCCGGCTGCCACAGGGTGTTGCGACCCTGCATGCGGCGGAAACGGATCAAGGCGTCCATGATCGCGTTGTTGAAACCGTGACCCATGTGCAGGCTGCCGGTGACGTTCGGCGGCGGGATCATGATGGTGTAGGAGTCGCCCGCGCCTTGCGGGGCGAAGTAGTTCTCGGACTCCCAGGTGTTGTACCAGGAAGTTTCAATGGCGTGCGGCTGGTAGGTCTTATCCATGCGCGGCGGGACCCTATTGGCATTAATTCAGGAAAAGCCGACGAGTATAGCGGGGCATGGGGCCGAGGGCGAGCGGGTGCGGATCGAGTGTCTGTCCGTGCGCGCAATGAGTTGTACGCCTATACCCATTGTGACGTTCTGGCGGGCGGTGAATCGCAGGGTATCTGCCGGCGCCTCTTTGACTTCGAGTGACTGAATGAAACTGTCCGAGACTTCACTGAATACCTATACGCCGTCGGTCATGGCCTGTGATGCCCGTGGTCTGTCGGTGCGGGAAGTGAATTATCACCGCCATCCCGAATCGCCAGCGGTCACCCAGGCACGCATTACCTGTCATCAGTTCGATGCGCGCGGCATCAACGTTCGAAGCGCTGACCCGCGTTTGAATGAGGCAGGGTTGGCCAACTTCATCCATATCACGAGCCTTTCCGGCACTGTGCTGTGCCAGGAAGGCGTCGACAATGGCACTGTCGTGACGCTGAATGACGCGGCTGGCCGGTCGTTCAGGGTGGTGAGCAACATTCGCTCCGGTGACGATGGCGCAGACATCAATCGGCATGCCGTGACCCGAATCTTTCAATACGAAAGCAATAATCTGCGAGGACGCCCGGTTAGCCTTGTCGAGCAGAACGCAGAGGGTGTCCGCCGAATCAGTGAGCGCTGGCGATATGCGGGGAACAGTGACCTTGAAGCGTCTCAGAACCTGGCCGGGCAATGCGTGAGCCACTACGACACGGCGGGTCTGGTCAGAGTCGACAGTCTGGCGCTAAGCGGCGTAGCGCTGTCCGTTACTCGTCGTCTGCTGGCGCACGCCGATGACCCGGACGCCGTTGCCGATTGGAAGGGCGAAGACGCTCAGGCTTGGGATGCCTTGCTGGCGGCCAAGGGCTTCACCCACCAGACCACCACCGATGCGACGGGCACGGAGCAGACCACCACGGACGCTGCGGGCAACCGACAGCGCATGGCATATGACGTGACCGGTCTGCTTACGAGCCGTTGGCTAACCCTGAAAAATCGGCTCGAGAAAAATATTGTGAAGTCCCTGACTTACTCGGCGGCCGGCCAAACGCTGCGCGAAGAACACGCTAATGGCGTGGTGACTCGTTGGGGATACGAGGAAGAGACGCAACGCTTGCTGGGGATAAATGTACAAAGACCGGTCGGTCACGTGTCCGGGGCGAAAGTCTTGCAAGATCTGAAATATCAATATGACCCGGTCGGTAATGTGCTCGGCGTACATAACGATGCAGAAGAAACCTGCTTCTGGCGTAATCAGGCAGTCGTGCCGCAGAACACTTACGTCTATGACAGTCTCTACCAATTGGTCAGCGCCACCGGACGTGAGATGGCGAATGCCGGCCGGCAGCGTGGCTTTCCTGTCGTATCCGGTTTCGACAGTGCCACTTACACGGCTTATACGCGCACTTACAGCTACGACGAGGCGGGCAATCTGACGCGGATTCGCCACTGCGCGCCAGTGTCCGATCACTGCCACACCACAACCGTTACGGTCAGTCACCGCAGCAATCGCGGCGTGACAAGTCTCCTTTGCACTGATCCGCGAGAAGTGGACGGCTGGTTCACCGCAGGCGGCCAGCAAACAATCCTGCAACCCGGTCAACCGCTGGCCTGGACGTCCCGCAACGAAATTCTGAAGGTCACTCCGGTTGAGCGAGGTGGCGCAAAAGATGACGTCGAGAGCTACCGCTATGACGGCGGCAGTCAACGGCTCTTGAAGATCACTACCCAGAACACCATCAGCACCACGCGGGAGCAGCAGGTGATTTACCTGCCCGCGCTGGAGCTAAGGACTATGAAAATCAACGGCACTGAAGCGCAGCGTTTACAGGTCATCAGCGTGGGAGGTAGCGGTCAGTCGTCGGTGCGGGTATTGCACTGGGAGAGCGGAAGACCAGAAGACATCAGTAACGATCAATTGCGTTACAGCCATGATGATCTGATCGGCAGCAGCGGGCTGGAAGTCGATGCGCAGGGGAAAGTGATCAGCCGCGAAGAATACTTTCCTTACGGCGGTACGGCAGTCTGGACGGCGAGAAATGCAGTGGAGGCGAGTTTCAAAACCGTCAGGTATTCAGGCAAGGAGCGCGATGCGACGGGGCTTTACTACTATGGCTGGCGCTACTACCAGCCGTGGATTGGACGCTGGTTGAGTGCTGATCCGGGCGGAACGATTGACGGGATGAACCTGTATGTCATGGCCGGCAACAACCCGGTCACGTTCCGCGACAGTAACGGGTTATTGAAAGAGGGGCGGGAGGCAGCCCGGCGCGTGGGTGAGACCTTTGTTCATCCTCGGCATATGCCTGTCTTTGAAAGAATTTCAAGGGTGCAAAATATTGCCCTGAGCGTTCGTGAATCAGGCAGTTACACACTCAATGCGCTGGGTGAAGGCGCGGCCGCCAAAGGGCATAACATTCTTGAAAAAACCATAAAGCAAAGTTCGCTGATGGGCGTTTATGGTGAACAGGCTGGCGCCATGCTTCAGAGGGCCGAGAGCAGTGGGTTTGCCGGGCGAGTGGGCAAGTGGAACAAGGCGGGCCTGCAGGGTGTTTATGCGCGCAATAACGTAAGTTTTGAAGACACGACTTACGACATCAATTTGCAAAGCCCCGTAGAGCACGAACTGGTTGATTCCTGGATCAAGTTCAAGATCGTCACGCCTTATACGGGCGATTACGACATGCATGACATCATTCGTTTCAGCGGCGACAAGGGGCATGTCCCTGAATCGGGAAGTGTCGATGAGACAGAAATTAAGGATCTGATCAATCTTGGCGTTGCGGCATCTGACCCGGCGAGGTCATTCGAAGACGTCTCGATGAATGTTGTTCGTCATGGGCCGCAAGTGAACTTCGTTTCTTATATGTGGAAAAACGAGTTTGAAAAAGTCCAGGCCGACAATGGTTATCTCGGTGCAGTGGCGCGGCCAGGCCCGTTTCCGATAGCGATGGTGCACCAGGGGCGGTGGAGCATTCTGGAGAATAGCCATGAGCTGTTCGAGTTCTACGGCTCTACCAATACCGTTGTTCCGGAACACTGGGCACAAGAATTTGTGGGGCGAGGAGGGGCAATGGTCGCCACTCCCCGGCACGCGAAAATTCTGGATAAGTTCCGCAGGGCAAATACGGTCTGAAAGCTTATTCGTATTGGCTGAGTAGCCGTTCCATCCGCGCATCGAGGCGCCGTTTGATTTCGGTTTCGATGTGCGGCGCGAAGTCGTCGATCACGTCTTGCATGATCAATTGCGCAGCGGCGCGCAGTTCGCTGTCGAGGTGGAGCAGGGCGTCCGGGCCTTTATTCACCGCTGCCGCAGGTTGCGCGGACGGTGCGGGTGTTGGCGCAGGTTGCGGTTCGACGGCTTGCGGTTCATTACCCACAGCTTCGAACAACATCGGAATCTGTTCCTGTTCACCTTCATCGACCGTATCGGTCAACAGCGGTGGTTGCAGGTTGTCGTCGCCGAGCAACTGACGGATCGATTCGAGATCGTCGAGCAGGTGTGTCGGCTTTTGCTGCGGTTTCGGAGTGTCCATTGGAATGCTCAGAGTCGCTGTAAACGGTGATCTTGCAGAGGATAGCCCTGTTCGCGGTAGAAGCGAAAACTCTCCCGCGCCGCGGCACGAATCGTCGGGTCTTCGACCACCACTTCCGCCACCCGGGCGAACTTGTTGGCGAAGGCCGGGACTTTCAGGTCGAGGTTGACCAGCAAATCCTGATGCTGACCGCAGTCATCACCCACACCCAGCACGATTAAACCGTCCGGTTCGCTGTCGGCAGGGCCATGCGGCACGAAGCTTTCGCCCTTGAACGCCCACAGGCGCGCATCGAGATCGTCACGCTGGGCGGCATCGCTGCAATGCAGATAGATGCGGTGACCCATGCGCCAGGCTTTCTCGGTGAGCTTGCAGGCGAAGTCCAGGCGAGCCGAAGGGTCGGCGCTGGGCAGAATGTAAAAATCGACTTTGGTCATTGCGGTTCCAGAGCGGCAAGCGGCGTCACCCGAGAGTGACGCCGCCGCCCATCAGCGGGTTCAGGCTTTGGCGCGATCCAGCAGGTACTGGGTCAGCAATGGCACCGGACGGCCAGTGGCGCCCTTGTCCTTGCCGCCACTGGTCCATGCGGTGCCCGCGATGTCCAGGTGCGCCCAGTTGAGGTTCTTGGTGAAGCGCGACAGGAAGCACGCGGCGGTGATGGTGCCGGCTTTCGGGCCGCCAATGTTGGCGATGTCGGCGAACGGGCTGTCCAGTTGCTCTTGGTACTCATCGAACAGCGGCAGCTGCCAGGCGCGGTCGTCAGCAGCCTGGCCGGCGCTGAGCAGTTGGCCGATCAGTTCGTCGTTGTTGCCCAGCAGACCCGAGGTGTGCGCCCCCAGTGCGACGACGCAAGCACCGGTCAGGGTGGCGATGTCGATCACTGCTTGTGGCTTGAAGCGCTCGGAGTAGGTCAGCGCATCGCACAGCACCAGACGGCCTTCGGCGTCGGTGTTGAGGATTTCCACGGTCTGGCCGCTCATGGTGGTGACAATGTCGCCTGGACGGGTCGCGTTGCCGCTCGGCATGTTTTCCGCGCAAGCGAGGATGCACACCAGGTTGATCGGCAGTTTCAGCTCAAGCACGGCGCGCAGGGTACCGAACACCGAGGCAGCGCCGCCCATGTCGTACTTCATCTCGTCCATGCCGGCGCCCGGCTTCAGGCTGATGCCGCCGGTGTCGAAAGTGATGCCTTTACCGACCAGTGCGTACGGCTTCTCGGATTTCTTGCCGCCGTTGTATTGCATGACGATCAGACGTGGCGGTTGCTCGCTGCCTTGGCCGACGGCGTAGAAAGAACCCATGCCCAAAGATTTGATCTTCTTCTCGTCGAGGACTTCGACCTTCAGATCCTTGAATTCTTTGCCCAGGTTTTTGGCTTGTTCGCCAAGGAAGGTCGGGTGGCAGATGTTCGGTGGCAGGTTGCCCAGATCACGGGTGAAGGCCATGCCGTTGGCGATCGCGGTGGCGTGATTCACGGCGCGCTGCACTTCAGCCTGGGCAGCCTTGATGGTCAGCAGGGTGATTTTTTTCAGTGCGCGCGGTTCGGCTTTCTGGCTCTTGAACTGGTCGAAAGTGTATTCGCCGTCCACCAGGGTTTCCGCCAGCAAACGGGTTTTGCCGTAGCTGTCGCGATTTTTAACAATAACTTCATCCAGCGCCAGCACGGCGTCGCTGCCGTTCAGGCCTTTCAGAGTATTGAGGATGCCGGCAACGATTTTGCGGAACGGACGGTCGCCCAGTTCTTCATCCTTGCCCACGCCGACCAGCAGCACGCGCTCGGCTTTGAGGTTAGGCAGGCTGTGCAGCAGCAGGCTTTGACCGACTTTGCCGGCCAGATCGCCACGCTTGAGGACGGCGCTGATCGCGCCACCGCTCAGTTCGTCGACCTGTTTGGCGGCGGCGCCGAGTTTGCGGCCTTCGCCGACGGCAACCACCAGGGTGGCGGTTTTCAACGTTTCTGGGCTAACGCTTTTTACAACCAGTTCCATGTCCGGATCCCTGAATGAATGGTCAACACGCAGGCGTTCGACGGTGTCCGCAGTCGCCTACTTATAAATAGAAGAGGCGCAGGCCAAAGCCTGCGACAAGGGCCGCAGTTTGAACCTCGCTCCCCGCGCCTGACAACCCTCGGTTGTACGATCTGCAACGGATTACAGACATGGATGAGTGTGCGCAGTGACAGGCGCCCCCAATCACAGGATAATGCCGCATCTTTTTCCGACGGCTCTGCGTTGCGGGCCGGTCGGTGTGTTTGCTTGTTTGGCCGCCTTAGCCTGACAACCCAGGAGTGTCTGGTTTGATCGTCTTCCGTTATCTGTCCCGCGAAGTCCTGCTGACCCTCAGCGCCGTGAGTGCCGTGCTGCTGGTCATCATCATGAGCGGTCGCTTCATCAAATATCTGGCTCAGGCCGCTGCCGGCCAGCTCGATCCGGGCTCGTTGTTCCTGATCATGGGCTTTCGTCTGCCGGGGTTCTTGCAACTGATTCTGCCGCTGGGCCTGTTCCTCGGGATCCTGCTGGCCTACGGTCGCCTGTACCTCGAAAGCGAAATGACCGTGCTCTCGGCCACCGGCATGAGCCAGCAGAAGCTGTTTCGCATGACCCTGTTTCCGGCGACCCTGGTGGCGTTGGTGGTGGCATGGCTGAGCCTAGGCTTGGCCCCGCAAGGCGCCAACCAGTTTCAGTTGCTGCTGAACAAGCAGGACGCGCTGACCGAATTCGATACCCTCGAACCGGGTCGCTTCCAGGCGCTGCGCGACGGTACGCGGGTGACGTACACGGAAACCCTGACCGACGACCGGATCAATCTGGGCGGCGTGTTCATTTCGCAGAAAAACCTCGGTGCCGACAAGAAGGATCGCGGGATTTCCATTCTGGTGGCCGAGTCAGGTCTCCAAGAGAGCCGCAAGGACGGCACCCGCTACCTGATCCTCAAAAACGGTTACCGCTATGACGGCAGCCCGGGTCAGGCGGATTATCGTGCGGTGCATTACGAGACCTACGGTGTGCAGCTGCCCAAGCCTGAAGTCAGTGAAGAAGTCACCGACCGTGACGCCATGCCGACCTCAGCCTTGCTTGGAAGTGATGACATCCGCTCCAAAACCGAACTGCAATGGCGTCTTTCCCTGCCGCTGCTGGTGTTTATCGTGACCCTGATGGCGGTGCCGCTGTCGCGGGTCAATCCGCGTCAAGGGCGTTTCCTCAAGCTGCTGCCGGCGATTCTTCTTTATATGGCTTACCTGACCATCCTGATTGCCGCCCGTGGCGCCCTCGAAAAAGGCAAGATCCCGCCGACCCTCGGGTTGTGGTGGGTGCACGCGATCTTCCTGTTTATCGGTCTCGGCCTGCTTTATTGGGAGCCTTTGCGCCTGAAGATGGCCAGCCGTCGCAGCGCTGCGCTGGAGGTGGCTCGTGGTTAAACTCGACCGCTACATCGGCAGCAGCGTGTTCATGGCGATCATCGCCGTGCTGGCGATCATTCTGGGCCTGGCGACGTTGTTCGCTTTTATCGATGAAATGAGCGACGTCAGCGACACCTACACACTGATGGATGTGCTGAGCTTCGTGATGCTCACCGCGCCGCGCCGTCTCTACGAAATGCTGCCGATGGCCGCGCTGATTGGCTGTCTGATCGGTCTCGGCAGTCTGGCCAGCAGCAGCGAACTGACGGTCATGCGCGCCGCTGGTGTATCGATCGGGCGCATTGTCTGGGCGGTGATGAAGCCGATGCTGGTGCTGATGCTGGCCGGTTTGCTGATCGGCGAATACGTCGCGCCGGCCACCGAAAGCATGGCTCAGGCCAATCGCTCGCTGGCCCAGGGCAGCGGCGATGCGCAAAGTGCCAAGCACGGTATGTGGCACCGTCAGGGTGAAGAGTTCATCCACATCAACGCCGTTCAACCCAACGGTTTGCTGTACGGCGTGACCCGTTATCACTTCGACAAAGAGCGTCATCTGCTGAGTTCGAGCTTCGCCAAAAAAGCCGAATTCGATAAAGATCACTGGCAGCTTAGCGATGTCACCACCACGGTTTTCCATGAGCGCAGAACCGAAGTGGTCAATGTGCCGGCCGAGCGTTGGGACGTGTCCCTGAGCCCGCAGTTGCTCAGCACGGTAGTGATGGCACCGGAATCGCTGTCGATCAGCGGTCTGTGGGGTTACATCCACTATCTGTCTGAACAAGGCCTGAGCAACGGCCGTTATTGGCTGGCGTTTTGGGTCAAGGTGTTGCAGCCGCTGGTGACTGCTGCGTTGGTGTTGATGGCGATCTCGTTCATCTTCGGCCCGCTGCGTTCCGTGACCCTCGGTCAGCGTGTGTTCACCGGTGTGCTGGTCGGCTTCACCTTCCGCATTGTCCAGGATTTGCTCGGCCCTTCGAGCCTGGTGTTCGGTTTCTCGCCGCTGTTTGCGGTGCTGGTGCCGGCCGGCGTGTGTGCGCTGCTCGGTGTCTGGCTGCTGAGACGGGCCGGTTGATGCCGCCGGTTTTGCCAGTGTTTTAACCTCCAAAACGCCTCGGTCGACAGACCGGGGCGTTTTTGCATGCAATCCGGGTGACAGGTGAACGTGACGCTTGCGCCGTGTATCAGGTACAATTCCCGGCTATTTTTCGGCGGGCTATGCCTGCAGCCTTTTTGAGTGTTGATCCGTGAGTGATTTGAGTCATATCCGCAATTTCTCCATCATCGCCCACATTGACCATGGCAAGTCGACGCTGGCCGATCGCTTCATCCAGATGTGCGGCGGCCTGGCCGAGCGTGAAATGGAAGCCCAGGTACTGGATTCCATGGATCTGGAACGTGAACGCGGGATCACCATCAAGGCCCACAGCGTCACCCTGTATTACACCGCCAAAGACGGTATCAAGTACCAGCTGAACTTCATTGACACCCCGGGCCACGTCGACTTCACCTACGAAGTCAGCCGTTCCCTGGCCGCGTGTGAAGGTGCACTGCTGGTGGTCGACGCCGGTCAAGGCGTTGAAGCCCAGTCCGTGGCCAACTGCTACACCGCCATCGAGCAGGGCCTTGAGGTCATGCCGGTATTGAACAAGATCGACCTGCCACAGGCTGATCCTGATCGCGTCAAAGACGAAATCGAGAAGATCATCGGCATCGATGCCACCGACGCCGTCACCTGCAGCGCCAAAACCGGCCTGGGTGTCGACGAAGTGCTCGAGCGTCTGGTGCACACCATTCCTGCGCCGACCGGCAACATCGAGGATCCGCTGCAAGCGTTGATCATCGACTCTTGGTTCGACAACTACCTGGGCGTTGTCTCCCTGGTGCGTGTGCGTCATGGCCGCGTGAAGAAGGGCGACAAGATCCTCGTCAAGTCCACCGGCAAGATCCATCTGGTCGACAGCGTTGGCGTGTTCAACCCGAAGCACACCGCTACTGCTGACCTGAAGGCCGGCGAAGTGGGCTTCATCATCGCCAGCATCAAAGACATTCACGGTGCACCGGTCGGTGACACCCTGACCCTGAGTTCGACCCCGGACGTTGAAGTGCTGCCTGGCTTCAAACGCATCCAGCCGCAGGTTTACGCCGGTCTGTTCCCGGTCAGTTCCGACGACTTCGAGGATTTCCGCGAAGCATTGCAGAAGCTGACCCTCAACGACTCGTCGCTGCAATACACCCCGGAAAGCTCCGACGCACTGGGCTTCGGCTTCCGTTGCGGTTTCCTCGGCATGCTGCACATGGAAATCATCCAGGAGCGCCTCGAGCGCGAGTACGACCTGGATCTGATCACCACCGCGCCAACGGTAATTTTCGAACTGGTTTTGAAGACCGGTGAAACAATTTACGTCGACAACCCATCCAAGCTTCCGGATGTGTCGTCGATCGAAGACATGCGCGAGCCAATCGTGCGCGCCAATATCCTGGTGCCGCAGGAACACTTGGGTAACGTCATCACCCTTTGCATCGAGAAGCGTGGCGTACAAGTCGACATGCTGTTCCTCGGCAATCAGGTGCAGGTCACTTACGACTTGCCGATGAACGAAGTGGTGCTCGACTTCTTCGACCGTCTCAAATCCACCAGCCGCGGCTATGCTTCGCTGGATTACCATTTCGATCGTTACCAATCGGCTAATCTGGTGAAACTGGACGTGCTGATCAACGGCGACAAGGTCGACGCTCTGGCGTTGATCGTGCACCGTGACAACTCGCACTACAAAGGTCGCCAGTTGACCGAGAAGATGAAAGAACTGATTCCTCGTCAGATGTTCGACGTGGCGATCCAGGCCGCCATTGGCGGTCAGATCGTGGCACGGACAACCGTCAAGGCGCTCAGAAAGAACGTATTGGCCAAGTGCTACGGCGGTGACGTTAGCCGTAAGAAAAAACTGCTTGAAAAGCAGAAGGCCGGTAAAAAACGCATGAAGCAGGTCGGCAACGTGGAAATTCCACAAGAAGCCTTCCTTGCAGTGCTCAGGTTGGATAGTTAGGTCCTATGTCACTAAATTTCCCGCTGTTGCTGGTCATCGCCGTGTTCGTCTGCGGCCTGTTGGCGTTGCTTGATCTGTTGATCCTTGCACCGCGTCGGCGTGCCGCCATTGCCTCTTATCAGGGCAGTGTCGGTCAGCCAGATGTCGTGGTGGTCGAGAAACTCAACAAAGAGCCGCTGCTGGTTGAATACGGCAAGTCGTTCTTCCCGGTGTTGTTCATCGTGCTGGTGCTGCGTTCGTTCCTCGTGGAACCGTTCCAGATCCCGTCCGGTTCGATGAAGCCAACCCTGGACGTCGGCGACTTCATTCTGGTGAACAAGTTTTCTTACGGGATCCGCCTGCCGGTGATCGACAAGAAAATCATCGAAGTCGGTGACCCACAGCGTGGCGATGTCATGGTGTTCCGCTACCCGAGCGACCCGAACGTCAACTACATCAAGCGTGTAGTTGGTCTGCCGGGCGACACGATTCGCTACACCGCTGACAAGCATTTGTTCGTCAACGGCGAGTCGATTGCTGAACAGATGATCGGCTCCGAGCCGGGCACCCTGGGCAGTGCCGAGCTCTATAAGGAAAAACTCGGCGCTGCCGAGCACCTGATCCGCAAGGAAATGAGCCGCTACCGCGCCACCCCGGATCGTTCGTGGACAGTGCCTGCCGGGCACTACTTTATGATGGGCGACAACCGCGACAACTCGAACGACAGTCGCTACTGGGATGATCCAAAGATTCCCAAGGATCTGCTGGGCATGGTTCCCGACCAGAATATCGTCGGCAAGGCCTTCGCGGTCTGGATGAGCTGGCCGGAACCGAAACTCAGTCACCTGCCGAATTTCTCGCGGGTTGGCCTGATCAAGTAATCACACACGGCGCTGTTGAACACAGCGCCGAATGCATTTCTGGCGTCGACACAATCGGCTCCGGGGCATGAAGCCAACGATATTCAGGATGTAATTTTTGAACACAGCGTTAATTGTCCCAGGCCCGCGCCGTATCCCGGCGATGGCGGTGGAATCCAGCTTTGAACACAGCGTGGGTAAACCGTGAGCGCCTCATTAAGCCGTCTCGAGCGACAGCTCGGTTACACCTTCAAGGATCAGGAGCTGATGCTGCTGGCCCTGACGCACCGCAGTTTTGCCGGGCGCAACAACGAACGCCTGGAATTCCTCGGCGATGCCATCCTCAACTTCGTCGCTGGCGAGGCGCTGTTCGATCGCTTCCCGCTGGCCCGCGAAGGCCAATTGTCGCGTTTGCGCGCACGTCTGGTAAAAGGTGAGACGCTGGCCGTACTGGCGCGCGGTTTCGACCTTGGCGACTACTTGCGACTGGGTTCCGGTGAACTGAAGAGCGGCGGTTTCCGTCGCGAATCGATTCTGGCCGATGCCCTCGAAGCCTTGATCGGCGCGATCTACCTCGATGCCGGCATGGACATGGCGCGCGAACGCGTCCTGGCCTGGCTCGCTGGCGAGTTCGAAGGTCTGACGCTGGTCGACACCAACAAGGATCCGAAAACCCGCCTGCAGGAACACCTGCAATCGCGCGGTTGCGATCTGCCACGCTATGAAGTGGTGGATATCCAGGGCGAGCCGCACTGCCGAACCTTCTTCGTCGAGTGCGAAGTTGTCTTACTGAATGAAAAAAGCCGAGGTCAGGGTGTCAGCCGTCGTATTGCCGAACAGGTAGCGGCCGCTGCAGCACTGATTGCCCTGGGCGTGGAGAATGGCAATGACTGATACAAACGCAACTCGCTGTGGCTATGTTGCCATCGTCGGCCGTCCCAACGTCGGTAAGTCGACGCTGCTGAACCACATCCTCGGCCAGAAGCTCGCGATCACTTCGCGCAAGCCGCAGACCACTCGCCACAACATGCTCGGGATCAAAACCGAGGGTGACGTGCAAGCGATCTACGTCGACACCCCGGGCATGCACAAGGGTGGCGAAAAGGCCCTGAACCGTTACATGAACAAAACCGCTTCGGCCGCGTTGAAAGACGTCGACGTGGTGATCTTCGTCGTTGACCGCACCAAGTGGACCGATGAAGACCAGATGGTGCTGGAACGCGTGCAGTACGTGACCGGCCCGCTGATCGTCGCGCTGAACAAGACCGATCGCATCGAAGACAAAGCCGAGCTGATGCCGCACCTGAGTTGGTTGCAGGAACAACTGCCGAACGCGCAGATCATTCCTATTTCCGCACAACACGGCCACAACCTCGACGCGCTGGAAAAAGTCATCGCCGATCACCTGCCGGAGAACGATCACTTTTTCCCGGAAGACCAGATCACCGACCGCAGCAGCCGTTTCCTCGCCGCCGAACTGGTGCGCGAGAAAATCATGCGCCAGATGGGCGCCGAGCTGCCGTACCAGATCACTGTCGAGATCGAAGAGTTCAAGCAGCAGGGCAAAACCCTGCACATCCACGCCTTGATCCTCGTTGAACGTGACGGTCAGAAGAAGATCATCATTGGCGACAAGGGCGAGCGCATCAAACGCATCGGCACCGAAGCGCGCAAGGACATGGAGCTGCTGTTCGACTCCAAGATCATGCTCAACCTGTGGGTGAAGGTGAAGGGCGGCTGGTCCGACGACGAGCGTGCACTGCGTTCGCTGGGTTACGGCGACCTGTAAGCGATTCGAAGATCAAAAGATCGCAGCCTTCGGCAGCTCCTACATGACGTACACCTGTAGGAGCTGCCGAAGGCTGCGATCTTTTTTGCAATCCCTGATCGGGAAACAATGTTTATGTCGCAAACCCCACCTCCCGCCCAACCCGCCTACGTCCTGCACTCTCGCGCCTATCGCGAAACCAGTGCCTTGGTGGATTTCCTCACGCCGCAAGGTCGGCTGCGGGCGGTGTTGCGCAGTGCGCGGGGCAAGGCCGGGACGTTGGCGCGGCCGTTTGTGTCGCTGGAAGTCGAGTTTCGCGGCAAGGGCGAGCTGAAGAATGTCGGGCGCATGGAAAGTGCCGGCACCTCGGCGTGGCTCAATGGTGAGGCGCTGTTCAGCGGACTCTATCTCAATGAACTGCTGATCCGTTTGCTCCCCGCCGAAGACCCGCACCCGGGCGTTTTCGATCACTACGCCGCGACCTTGCTGGCGTTGGCCGAAGGCCGTCCGCTGGAGCCGCTGCTGCGTTCCTTCGAATGGCGTTTGCTGGATGATCTCGGTTATGGCTTCTCGCTGAACACCGATATCCACGGCGAACCGATAGTCGAAGACGGCCTCTATCGCCTGCAAGTGGATGCCGGCCTGGAGCGCGTTTTCCTGCTGCAACCCGGCCTGTTCAACGGCGTCGAATTGCTCGCCATGGCCGAAGCCGACTGGACTGCACCGGGCGCACTCTCCGCAGCCAAGCGCCTGATGCGCCAAGCCCTCGCCGTTCACTTGGGCGGTCGCCCCCTCGTCAGTCGCGAGCTGTTTCGCAAGCCCTAGCCCCGTGTATGCTGTGCGCCGAATCTTTTTCTTCAGGAGCGCGCACCCGTGACCACCAGCAATCGCATTCTTCTTGGCGTGAACATCGACCACGTCGCCACCCTGCGTCAGGCCCGTGGTACGCGCTACCCGGATCCGGTCAAGGCTGCGCTGGACGCGGAAGAGGCGGGCGCTGATGGCATCACTGTGCACCTGCGTGAAGACCGCCGGCACATTCAGGAGCGCGATGTGCTCTTGCTTAAAGACGTGCTGCAGACCCGCATGAACTTCGAAATGGGCGTCACCGAAGAAATGATGGCGTTCGCCGAGCGTATCCGTCCGGCGCACATCTGCCTGGTGCCGGAAACCCGTCAGGAACTGACGACCGAGGGTGGTCTGGATGTAGCGGGGCAGGAAGAGCGGATCAAGGCTGCGGTTGAGCGTCTGTCGAAGATTGGCAGCGAAGTGTCGCTGTTCATCGATGCTGATGAGCGGCAGATTGCAGCATCGAAGCGCGTTGGCGCACCGGCGATCGAACTGCACACCGGGCGTTATGCCGATGCTGAAACGCCGACGGAAGTGGCTGAAGAACTGCAGCGCGTTGCGGATGGCGTGGCGTTTGGTCTGGCGCAGGGGCTGATCGTCAATGCCGGTCATGGCCTGCATTACCACAACGTGGAGGCGGTGGCGGCGATCAAAGGGATTAACGAGCTGAACATCGGCCATGCGCTGGTGGCGCATGCGTTGTTCGTGGGCTTCAAGTCCGCTGTGTCCGAGATGAAAGCGCTGATACTGGCTGCTGCTCTCAAGGGCTAAGATCAAAAGATCGCAGCCTTCGGCAGCTCCTACAGGTGTACACATAACCCTGTAGGAGCTGCCGAAGGCTGCGATCTTTTGCTTTTAAAGAGGGGCAGGTTCTTGCGCGGGTTTTGACTTGTCGATGGCCGGCACATGCAAATTGCCTTCAGCCACTTGGTCGCCCTCAAGCTGCGGCTGCGTCACCCAGGTCAGAATGTCGTAATAACGACGAATGTTCGCCACAAAATGCACCGGTTCGCCGCCCCGGGCATAGCCGTAACGGGTTTTGCTGTACCACTGCTTCTGCGACAGGCGCGGCAAAATCTTCTTCACGTCCAGCCATTTGTCCGGGTTCAACCCTTCCTTGGCCGTCAGTTTGCGCGCGTCATCGAGGTGACCGCTGCCGACGTTGTACGCCGCCAGGGCGAACCAGGTGCGATCCGGTTCCTTGATCGAATCGTCGAGCTGATCCTTCATATAAGCCAGGTATTTCGCCCCGCCCATGATGCTCTGCTTCGGATCAAGTCGGTTCGACACGCCCATCGCCTGCGCGGTGTTCTGCGTCAGCATCATCAGCCCGCGCACTCCGGTTTTCGAGGTGACCGTCGGCTGCCACAGCGATTCCTGATAACCGATCGCCGCGAGCAGGCGCCAGTCGACTTTCTCTTTCTTCGCGTAATTCTTGAAGTGCTGTTCGTACTTCGGCAGGCGCTGCTGCAAGTGCTGGGCGAAGGTGGTCGCGCCCATGTAACCGAGTACGTCAACGTGGC
This sequence comes from Pseudomonas sp. PS01303, assembly GCF_029959385.1. NCBI lineage: Bacteria > Pseudomonadati > Pseudomonadota > Gammaproteobacteria > Pseudomonadales > Pseudomonadaceae > Pseudomonas > Pseudomonas sp. PS01303. The sequence continues at coordinate 24,927 of NZ_JASCPK010000036.1, read as the reverse complement.
CGTAGTAGCGATCTTTCAAGCGTTGCAGGGTGCCATTCTTTTGCACCTTGTCCAGATACGCGTTGATCTCGTTGAGCAGGCTGTTGTCTTCGCCCGGGGCCACGGCCCAACTCTGGTTGCTGGCATCGCCAAGGTCGAAGGCGACGCGGATGTTGGTGAAGTACACCTGGTTCATCGCCACTTCGTTGGAGTCGACGAGGGTCAGGTCGATCTGGCCTTCATCGACCATGCGCAGCAGATCGACCACTTCAACCGCGTCGGATTCTTCGTATTCAATGCCGGGGAATTTCTTTTTCAGCTCCGCCAGTTGCTCGGCGTGGGTGCTGCCCTTGAGCACCATGATCTTCTTGCCGACCAGATCGCCGGCGTCGGTAGGGCGCGACTGGCCGTTGCGATAAATGATCTGCGGGGTGACTTCTAAATAAGAGTGGGAGAAACGCACCTGTTGCTTGCGATGCTCGCTGCTGACCAGACCGGCGGCGGCGAGTACCGGGCCGTTGGGTTTGCCGATCTGATTGAAAAGGTCGTCGAGGTTGTCAGCGGTCTCGATCTTCAGCTCGACCCCCAAATCGTCGGCGAAGCGCTTCACCAGCTCGTATTCGAAGCCGGTTTCACCGCTGCGATCCTGAAAGTAGGTGGCGGGGCTGTTGCGTGTAATTACGCGCAGCACACCATCCTCCTTTATGCGCTCCAGCGTGTTGGGTTTATCAACACAGCCACTGAGCATCAGGAAGAGTCCGGTTGCGATCAGCCATTTGGCGTACCGCGGACGCAAAGCCGTTGGGAAAAACATGTGCGCAGTATACGCAAACGGCCACTGGCGCCATATCTCGACAGTGCAGGATGACTCTGTTGGTCGTCACAAAATCGCACGAAACCCAGCAAGCACGGGGCTTCGCGGGTTTTTGTTACAGTAAAAATAAGCAGGTCTCAAATCGCTGATTTACCTGACTCCGGAGTCGGAAACACAGATTGATACCCGAGTGCAACCGTGCGTAGCGTTTCGGGTGATGTTGAGGGCGGTTTAGGCTAGAATGCACGGCCTCAAAGCACACCCCTTCCCGAGGCTGTCCCGAAGATGTTGATCCTGCGCGGCGCTCCTGCCCTTTCTGCCTTTCGCCACAGCAAACTCCTTGAGCAACTGAGCCAGAAGGTTCCAGCTGTCAGTGGCCTGTATGCTGAATTCGCTCACTTCGCCGAAGTCACCGGCGTCCTGACCGGCGACGAACAGCAGGTGCTAGCGCGCCTTCTGAAGTACGGCCCAAGCGTTCCGGTACAAGAGCCGACCGGTCGTCTGTTTCTGGTGTTGCCGCGTTTCGGCACCATCTCGCCATGGTCGAGCAAGGCCAGCGACATCGCCCGCAACTGCGGCCTGAGCAAGATCCAGCGTCTGGAACGCGGTATCGCCTTCTACGTTGCCGGTCAGTTCAGCGACGCCGAAGCCCAGCAGATTGCCGACGTGTTGCATGACCGCATGACGCAAATCGTGCTGGCCAACCTCGAACAGGCCGCCGGTCTGTTCAGCCACGCCGAACCGAAGCCGCTGACCGCGATCGACATCCTCGGTGGCGGTCGCGCTGCTCTGGAAAAAGCCAACACCGAGCTGGGCCTGGCCCTGGCTGAAGACGAAATCGACTATCTGGTCGACGCCTTCAACGGCTTGAAGCGCAACCCGCACGACATCGAATTGATGATGTTCGCTCAGGCCAACTCCGAACACTGCCGTCACAAGATCTTCAACGCCAGTTGGGATATCGATGGTGAGAACCAGGAAAAAAGCCTGTTCGGCATGATCAAGAACACCTACGTGATGCACAGCGAAGGCGTTCTGTCGGCTTATAAGGACAACGCCTCGGTGATCGTCGGCAACGTCGCCGGCCGTTTCTTCCCGAACCCTGAGACCCGCCAGTACGGCGCGGTGCAGGAGCCGGTGCACATCCTGATGAAGGTTGAAACCCACAACCACCCGACCGCGATTGCTCCGTTCCCGGGTGCATCGACCGGTTCCGGCGGCGAAATCCGTGACGAAGGTGCAACCGGCCGTGGCGCCAAGCCAAAGGCTGGCCTGACCGGTTTCACCGTATCGAACCTGCAAATCCCGGGCTTCGAACAGCCGTGGGAAGTGCCGTACGGCAAGCCTGAGCGCATCGTTACCGCCCTGGACATCATGATCGAAGGCCCGCTCGGCGGCGCCGCGTTCAACAACGAATTCGGTCGTCCGGCCCTGACTGGCTACTTCCGTACCTTCGAACAGTCGATCACCACCCCGCATGGTGACGAAGTTCGTGGTTACCACAAGCCGATCATGTTGGCCGGCGGCATGGGCAACATCCGCGAAGAACACGTCAAGAAAGGCGAGATCGTCGTGGGCTCCAAGCTGATCGTCCTCGGCGGCCCGGCGATGTTGATCGGTCTGGGTGGCGGCGCGGCTTCCTCCATGGCCACCGGCACCAGCTCGGCGGATCTCGACTTCGCTTCCGTACAGCGTGAAAACCCTGAAATGGAGCGTCGTTGCCAGGAAGTCATCGACCGTTGCTGGCAGCTGGGCGACAAAAACCCGATCAGCTTCATCCACGACGTCGGCGCGGGCGGTCTGTCCAACGCCTTCCCGGAACTGGTCAACGACGGCGACCGCGGTGGCCGTTTCGAACTGCGCAACATTCCCAACGACGAGCCGGGCATGGCCCCGCACGAAATCTGGTCCAACGAATCCCAGGAACGTTACGTTCTGGCCGTCGGCCCTGAAGACTTCGCGCGCTTCCAGGCGATCTGCGAACGCGAGCGCTGCCCGTTTGCCGTAGTGGGTGAGGCGACTGCCGAGCCGCAACTGACCGTGACCGACAGCCACTTCGGCAATAACCCGGTGGACATGCCACTGGAAGTGTTGCTGGGCAAGGCCCCGCGCATGCACCGCTCGGTGGTTCGCGAAGCTGAAATGGGCGATGACTTCGATCCGTCGAACCTCGACATCAGCGAGTCCATCGAACGCGTTCTGCATCACCCGGCCGTGGCGAGCAAGAGCTTCCTGATTACCATCGGCGACCGCACCATCACCGGCCTCGTGGCCCGTGACCAAATGGTCGGCCCATGGCAGGTTCCGGTGGCCGACGTTGCCGTCACCGCCACCAGTTTCGACGTTTACACCGGTGAAGCGATGGCAATGGGCGAGCGCACTCCGCTGGCTCTGCTGGACGCCCCGGCGTCGGGCCGCATGGCCATCGGCGAAACCCTGACCAACATTGCCGCGTCGCGCATCAACAAGATCTCCGACATCAAACTGTCGGCGAACTGGATGTCCGCTGCCGGCCACCCGGGCGAAGACGCGCGTCTGTACGACACCGTGAAAGCGGTCGGTATGGAACTGTGCCCTGAGCTGGGTATCACCATTCCGGTGGGCAAGGACTCGATGTCCATGGCCACCCGTTGGAACGATAACGGCGAAGAAAAAACCGTGACCTCGCCGATGTCGCTGATCGTGACCGGTTTCGCGCCAGTGGCTGACATCCGTCAGACCCTGACCCCGGAACTGCGCATGGACAAGGGCACCACCGACCTGATCCTGATCGACCTCGGTCGCGGTCAGAACCGTATGGGTGCTTCGATCCTTGCTCAGACCCACGGCAAACTCGGCAAACACGCGCCGGACGTTGATGACGCTGAAGACCTGAAAGCCTTCTTCGCGGTGATTCAGGGCCTCAACGCCGACGGTCACTTGCTGGCGTACCACGACCGTTCCGACGGTGGTCTGCTGACCTCCGTGGTGGAAATGGCCTTCGCCGGCCACTGCGGTCTGAGCCTGAACCTCGACGGTCTGGCAGAAACCACCGCCGACATCGCCGCCATCCTGTTCAACGAAGAACTGGGTGCGGTGATTCAGGTTCGTCAGGACGCCACGCCAGACATCCTCGCGCAATTCAGCGCGGCCGGTCTGGGCGACTGCGTGTCGGTGATCGGTCAGCCGATCAACAATGGCCAGATCAACATCACCTTCAACGGTGACACCGTGTTCGAAGGCCAGCGTCGTCTGCTGCAACGTACCTGGGCTGAAACCAGCTACCAGATCCAGCGTCTGCGTGACAACGCCGACTGCGCCGAGCAAGAATTCGACGTGCTGCTGGAAGAAGACAATCCGGGCCTGAGCGTCAAGCTCAGCTACGACGTCAACCAGGACATCGCCGCGCCTTATATCAAGAAAGGCATTCGCCCACAGGTTGCCGTGCTGCGTGAGCAGGGCGTCAACGGTCAGGTGGAAATGGCCGCTGCGTTCGACCGCGCTGGTTTCAACGCGATCGACGTACACATGAGCGACATTCTCGCCGGCCGTGTCGACCTGAACGAGTTCAAAGGTCTGGTGGCGTGCGGTGGTTTCTCCTACGGCGACGTGCTCGGCGCCGGTGAAGGCTGGGCCAAGTCGGCGCTGTTCAACAGCCGTGCCCGCGATGCGTTCCAGGGTTTCTTCGAGCGTAACGACAGCTTCACCCTTGGCGTGTGCAACGGTTGCCAGATGATGTCCAACCTGCACGAGCTGATCCCGGGCAGCGAGTTCTGGCCGCACTTCGTGCGCAATCGCTCCGAGCAGTTCGAAGCGCGCGTGGCGATGGTGCAGATTCAGGAATCGAACTCGATCTTCCTGCAGGGCATGGCCGGGTCGCGTATGCCGATCGCCATTGCTCACGGTGAAGGTCACGCCGAGTTCTCCAGCGAAGAAGCACTGCTGGAAGCCGATCTGTCGGGTTGCGTGGCGATGCGTTTCGTCGACAACCATGGCAAGGTCACCGAGAAGTATCCGGCTAACCCGAACGGTTCGCCGCGCGGGATTACTGGTCTCACCAGCCGTGATGGCCGTGTGACGATCATGATGCCGCACCCGGAGCGTGTGTTCCGTGCCGTGCAGAACTCGTGGCGTTCGGAAGACTGGAACGAAGATGCACCGTGGATGCGTATGTTCCGTAACGCGCGGGTCTGGGTTAACTAAGGCCTGTGTACAAGCTCGCCTTTTTTGTTCCTGACAGTCATGTCGAGGTGGTCAAAGGGGCTGTGTTCGCTGCCGGTGGTGGGCGGATCGGTGACTATGACCACTGTGCCTGGCAGGTGCTTGGTCTGGGCCAGTTTCGACCTTTGGACGGGAGTCAGCCGTTTATTGGCGAGGCGGGGCAGGTTGAGCGGGTTGAGGAATGGAAGGTTGAGCTTGTGGTGGTGGATGAGTTGATTGTTGCTGTTGTGGCGGCTTTGAAGCTTAGTCATCCCTACGAGACACCGGCTTATGAGGTGTGGCGGCTGGACGATTTCTGATCTTCCTTGCTGCTGAAACAAGAAACCCGCAGATGAGTGATTGTCTGCGGGTTTTTTGTTGCTTACGATTTTCCGGGTGATGGTGTTTTTAATGTGGGAGCGAGCCTGCTCGCGAAGGCGCCGGCTCAGGCAATAATGTTCTGACTGACCGAGTACAATCCATTGCTGCGGTAATGGCTACTTAGGGTTCCGCCCTTACGGCGGGTCACTTTTGACAAACGCCTCAAAAGTAACCAAAAAGGCTTGCCCCAACGTTCGGCCCACTCGCTAAAGCTCGGGGTTCCTTCGCTCCGCAATTCATCCGGGCGCATCGCCTACGGTTTGCTTCGCTGCACCTCCTCTCGATGCATTTGGCTGCGCCAAACGGTCGCTGCGCTCCCACCCCCGGATAAATCCCTCCACTCAGCCTGCCGACGGGGCCTGTGTATCAAGATCAAGAGCAGGCGAGCTGACACTCGGCCTATTGAGTGGTGAGGAGCACGGGGTTCGACTTTTGATTTGTGCTGGAGCTGCCCCTCACCCCAGCCCTCTCCGGGGGGAGAGGGTGCCGATTTGTGGGCTTTTCAAGATGTGAATTCGACTCGGTATTTCACGTCAGCGTAGATCCACCAAACACTTCGGTCAGTCCCCTCTCCCTCTGGGAGAGGGGGGAGTGAGGGGCTCTTGATCTGTTTCAGGATCTGAATTCGACTCGGTATTTCACGTCGGCGTAGATCCACCAAACACTTCGGTCAGTCCCCTCTCCCTCTGGGAGAGGGCTAGGGTGAGGGTTTGCTTTGGTCTGTTTAGATATGTGTAGAAATAACAGAGTCTTCCCACAAGGTTTTCAGGTTGTCCGTCGGACGCGCGCTCTCTAGTCTTTGCCTGTCGCTGCCAATTCAGCGACCGGGAGGTGAGATACCCGATTTGGATCCCCAGACAAGTGCCCCCATAATTGCGGCCAGCTAACGCTGTCAGCAATTCCTTATGGCGGCTATGTGCGGGCGGACTTCGGTCCGGCCGGTTTTGGGGTTCTATCGGTGATCTCACTCCGTACATGGCTGCCACCTCTTCTTCGAGTGAGATCGGGAGCAAGTGGCTGCAAACTTAAAGGACTTGTTCGATGGACAAACTGATCCCCGATCCACCCCCCGAAACCACCACCCCACTCGAAGCCGCCATCCGGGCCGAAGACTTGGCAAAAAACCGCGAAGCCATCAAACGCGCCCTCGATTTCTACCTCAGCCCTGAACCCGCCAAACCCCGACAACCGAGCACCATGTTCCTCGTCCACCCCAGCGTCGACACCGAAAGCCTGCTCGCCCACGCCTGTGAATCGTTGGCCTCAGCCAACGCCATGGCCAGCAACTTCGCAACCGAGCTAGGCGGCTTGCAACGCAGCACCGCACTGGCCATCCAGCAAATCATCATGCTCGCCGAACTCGCAGTAAACCGCGCACTGGATCGAGTCGATCCACAAACCTGACGACCGCGTCATCGTTCATCGCCAGCAGGTTTGCTCCCACAAGGAGAACAATGCGCAACCTGTGCGAGTCTGGCTCGCCAGCGATGACGGCCTGATGGCCTGATGGCCGACCTGACTCTTCGGATAGATAGCTTCCCTGTAGGAGCTGTCGAGTGAAACGAGGCTGCGATCTTTTGCTCTTGCTTATGATTGTAAAAAGCAAAATCAAAAGATCGCAGCCTGCGGCAGCTCCTACATGGGTGATGTGTGGGGTCAGACTTTGGCACTGACCTCGCTGCGGTTGACCAGCGCTTCCAACGCCCCACTTAAACTCGCCGCTTTATCCCCCACCAGCAAATGCCAGACCCCGCCATCCAACTGGCTGACACCGTGACACCCCAGATCCTTCAACTGCGCCTCGGACAACGCCTTGCCATCCGCCAATTGCAGGCGAATTCGTGTCATCGCAATGCAATCCAGTTGCAGCACATTGTCGCCGCCGCCCAATGCATTCAGCCATTGCTGCGCCTCGGAACCGGCAACGGCCATAACTTTCGGCTCATGAACAACAGCGGTTTCAACCAAAACAGCACGCCCCAATGCAGGCATCGCCAGACGAATCTCATCCGCAATGCTGTCCGCCATCGGCCCGACCACAACCTGCAAACTCCCACCTTTACCTGGTCGCACAACCGCCATCGCACCCAGCGCTTTCAGATCAGCATCCGAAGCTTTGTTGCGATCAACCATCTCCAGCCGCAACCGCGTGGTGCAGGCGCCAACCGTCAGCAGATTTTCAGCGCCGCCCAACGCCTTGATGTAAGCACTGGCCCGTTCGTTTTCAGTCAGTACGGCTTTTTCACTAACGGCCACATCCTCACGCCCCGGCGTTTTCAGATTGAAGCGACGAATGCAGAAGTCGAAGACGAAGTAGTAGATCACCGCGTAAGCCAACCCAACCGGAAACACCAGCCAACCATTGGTGGACTTGCCCCAGCCGAGAATCATGTCGATAAAGCCGCCGGAGAAGGTGAAGCCCAGATGGATGTTCAGCGCATTGGTAATCGCCATCGACAACCCGGTCAGCAACGCATGCAGCAGATACAACAGCGGTGCCAGAAACATAAAGGCGAATTCAATCGGTTCAGTCACCCCGGTCAAAAACGAAGTCAGCGCCATCGACAGGAAAATCCCGCCCATGACTTTGCGGCGTTCCGGCAGGGCGTTGCGGTACATCGCCAGGCACGCCGCCGGCAGGCCGAAGATCATCATCGGGAACATGCCGGTCATGAACTGGCCGCCCTTCGGATCGCCGGCGAAGTAGCGCGACAGGTCGCCCGTCACCAATGCGCCGGTAGTCGGGTCGGTGAAGTTGCCGAATACAAACCACGCCATGTTGTTGAGGATGTGGTGCAGGCCGGTGACGATCAGCAGGCGGTTGAACACGCCAAACACGAACGCGCCGATGCTGCCGCTTTCCATCATCAAGGCGCCGAAAGCGTTGATGCCGTGCTGGATCGGCGGCCAGATGTAGCCGAACACCACGCCCAGACCGACCGCTGCAAACCCGGTAACAATCGGCACAAACCGCCGGCCACCGAAGAACGCCAGATACTCCGGCAACTTGATGTCCTTGAAGCGGTTGTACAGCGCGCCGGCCATCAGGCCGGCGACGATGCCGGCGAGCATGCCCATGTTGATGGTCGAGTCGAGCACCTTCAGCGTTGAGATCATCACCAGGTAACCGATCACCCCGGCAAGGCCGGCGGTGCCGTTGTTGTCCTTGGCAAAACCGACGGCGATGCCGATGGCGAAGATCATTGCCAGGTTGGCGAAGATCACTTGGCCGGCATCGTGGATGATCGCGATGTTCAGCAGGTCAGTGTCACCCAGACGCAGGAGCAGGCCGGCAATCGGCAGGATCGCGATCGGCAGCATCAGCGCGCGGCCGAGGCGTTGCAGGCCTTCGATAAAGAGTTGGTACATGGCGTTTGTCCTTGTTGTTTTTGTTAGCGCAGAGGCCAATGTTGGTGACAGGCGTGGCGCACGGCGGCGGCGCTGCTCAACTTGAGCAGGTCGCGACTGAGGCGCTGGCATTCGGCTTCGTGCACCTGGCGCACGCGATCCTTGATTTCACCGATCTGCACCGGGCTGACCGACAATTCGGTAACGCCCAGACCGATCAACACTGGCGTGGCCAGCGGATCAGAGGCGAGGGCGCCGCAGACGCCGACCCAACGCTTGTGCACCGCCGCGCCTTCGCAGGTCATGGCGACCAGGCGCAGCAGCGCCGGGTGCAGGGCGTCGACGCGGGCGGCCAGACCGGCGTGATCGCGATCCATGGCCAGGGTGTATTGCGACAAATCGTTGGTGCCGATGGAGAGGAAGTCAGCGTGTTCGGCGAGTTGTTCGGCCTGTAATGCGGCGGCGGGGACTTCGATCATTACGCCGATTTCTGGACGCTGAGCGATGTTCATCTCCAGGCACAGCGCTTCTACGCGCTGGCGAATGTGCAGCAGTTCGTCGACTTCGGTAACCATTGGCAACAGGATTCGGCAGCGACGCAGCGGGCTGACTTGCAGCAGCGCGCGCAGTTGCTGATCGAGGATTTCCGGACGGGCCTGAGCCAGACGAATGCCGCGCAGACCGAGCACCGGGTTGGCTTCGATCGGCAGCGGCAGGTAATCGAGTTGCTTGTCGCCGCCGACGTCGATGGTGCGGATGATGACTGACTTATCGCCCATCGCATCGATCACAGCTTGGTAGGCGCTGCGTTGCTCTTCCACGTCCGGAGCAGTCTGCCGGTCGACGAACAAAAACTCGGTGCGTAGCAGACCGACGCCATCGGCGCCGTTGGCAAATGCATCTGCCGCTTCAGCGCTGGAGGCGACATTGGCGACGACTTCGATGTGCACGCCATTTCGCGTTTCTGCTGGCAAGTGAGCTTTGGCCTGCTGCGCGTCGCGAAGTTGCTGGCGATCGATTTGCGCCTGTTGAACTTCAGCCAAGCGTTCAGTAGTTGGCGTCAGTTCCAGACGACCGCCATCGGCATCGAGCACCACCGATTGACCTTGCGGCTGATCAAGCAGCGCCGTACCCAGCGCCACCATGCACGGCAGACCTTTACCGCGAGCGAGAATTGCGACGTGCGATGTCGCGCCACCCTCGGCCATGCACAAACCGGCGACGCCTTGCGAGCTGAGTTGCAGCAGATCCGATGGCGTCAGCTCATGCGCGGCAACGATGGCGCCGGCCGGCACGTCGTAATTCCATGCTTCGCCGAGCAACGCACGCAGCACGCGTTGTTTGAGGTCGCGCAGATCATTGGCGCGCTCAGCCAGCAGCGCGCTGCCGGTGTGTTGCAAGACTTCGCACTGCACGTCGATCGACTGGCTCCAGGCGTGAGTCGCCGCAGTGCCTTGTTCGATGGATTGCTGTGCCGCGTCGAGCAGCGCCGGGTCTTCCAGCAACGCCAAATGCGCGGCGAAGATTGCTTCTTCGTCGGCATTCTTGTGCTTCTTCGCTTGGGCGAGGGTGCCGTCGATTTCGCTGCGTACCTGAGTCAGCGCAGTGTCGAGAAGCTGCTGTTGTTGCAGCGGATCATGGTTGCCCGCATCCGCTGGCAAACTGATCGCGTTCAAGCGAAACAGCGGCCCACCGACGAATCCCGGCGCAGCGCAAACCCCGTGCAACACGCCAGCCTCGGCCGGGCGTTTAAGAGGGGCAACACTGACCGGTGCCGCCGCGTGATGATCATCCGGCAATGCCGTGGCCAACGCCGTGAGCAACGCTTGCAGCGCCGCCTCAGCATCCGGCCCCTGACAGCTGACCTGCACTTCGTCCTGCTCGCCAACCGCCAGGCCCATCAAACCGATCAGGCTGTTGCACGGCGCCGATTTACCGGCGAAGTGCAGTTGCGACTGGCTTTTGAAACCTTGCGCGGTCTGCCGAATCAGCGCTGCCGGGCGCGCATGCAAACCGCCGCGATGAGCCACCAACACATGACCCTGAACCTCTGGCCCACCGACGACTTCGGCGCTCGCTGCCGAACCATTGCGCGCCACAATGTGCAGCAACGGTTCGCCGACTTTCACCGCTTTAAGCGTGATCGGGCGTACCTGGAAATCCTGACTGTTGGTCAGGATCAACAGGCTGACGAGGCTTTTGCATTGCTGGCCGACCTTGTCCAGGTCGTAGCGCAACAACGGCTGACCCTTGGTTACGCGAACACCCTCCTTGACCAGCATCGAGAAACCCTCGCCGTTCAGTTCAACGGTGTCGAGGCCCAGATGCAGGAGGATTTCCGCGCCGTTGTCGGCACGCACGGTGAGTGCGTGGCCGGTGCGCGCGACGTGGATGATCACCCCGGCGCACGGCGAGTACAGCGTGTCGTTGATCGGGTCGATGGCGATGCCGTCGCCCATGGCGCCGCTGGCGAACACCGCGTCCGGGACTTTGGCGAGCGTGAGCACCGGGCCGCTGAGCGGGGCGCTGAGGGTCAGCTCTTTATTGTTGTTGTGCATGGCTCGGTCTCATCGGTTAAATCTCGGTTCGATATCCCCTGTAGGAGCTGCCGCAGGCTGCGATCTTTTGATCTTGTTTTTTGTAAATCAAAATCAAAAGATCGCAGCCTTCGGCAGCTCCTACAGAGGTTGTGCATCAATCGGCGGTTTAGCGTCCGCCGATAGAGTTGTGCATCAGCCGGCGGTTTTGCGTCCGCCGATTGGGTTGTGCACCCATCAGCGGTTTTCGCGTCCGCCGACAGGGTTGTGCATCAATCAGCGGTTTTCGCGTCCGCCGATAGGGTTATGCATCGATCAACGGGTGTCAGTGCGTGCGGGTTACTTTGCTCAGGTGGCGCGGCTGATCCGGATCCATGCCACGGGCCACGGCCAAACTTGCCGCCATCACGTAGAAACTCTGGATCGCCAGAATCGGATCGAGCGCCGGGTGTTCGGCGCGGGTCAGTGTCAGGTCGCGTTCGCTCACGTCATCCGGCGCGGCCAGCAATACGCGGGCGCCGCGTTGGCGCATTTCTGCCGCAAGGCTCAACAAACCAGCCTGTTCAGCACCGCGCGGTGCGAAAACCAGCAGCGGATAATGTTCGTCGATCAACGCCATCGGGCCGTGACGCACTTCGGCGCTGCTGAACGCTTCGGCCTGAATCGCCGAGGTTTCCTTGAATTTCAGCGCCGCTTCCTGAGCGATGGCGAAACCGGCACCACGCCCAATCACCATCAAACGCTCGCAATCGCGCAACGCTTCGATGGCCACGCTCCAGTCCTGTTTTGCCGCTTCGCGCAAACCTTCAGGCAGGGCGTTACCGGCCTCGAGCAATTCGCTGTCCTCTTTCCAGTGCGCGATCAAACGGGCGCTGGCGCTGAGGGTGGCGATAAAACTCTTGGTCGCGGCGACGCTGCTTTCAGTCCCGGCGAGCAGTGGCACGCTGAACTCACACGCAGCTTCCAGTGGCGAATCGGCGGCGTTGACCATCGACACGCTCAGCGCGCCACGCTTGCGCAGCAGACGCAGGCTGTTGACCAGATCCGGGCTCTGCCCCGATTGCGAAAAGGCGAACGCGACCTGACCGCTGACCTTCAACGGCGCTTGCTGCATGGTCACCACCGACATCGGCAACGACGCTACCGGCACGCCCAGTTGCTGCATGGTCAGGTAAGCGAAGTAGCTCGCCGCGTGGTCGGAGCTGCCGCGCGCAACGGTCATCGCCACTTGCGGCGGCTGACGGCGCAGGCGCCCGGCGATCTCGATCATTTGCGGGTCGAGCTGTTGCAGTTGGGCTTGCACGGCCTCGAACGAGGACAGCGCCTCCTCAAGCATTTTTGAAGTCAATGTCTTCTCCTTCGACCATGACGGCGGTCAGTGTGAGTGAGCGATCGAGCCGCACGCAGTCGGCCCAGGCACCTGGTGCAAGGCGCCCGCGTTCGGTGATGCCGAGGTAGTCGGCGGGGAATTGCGACAGACGCTGCGAAGCCTCGGCGATCGGCAAACCGATCTTCACCAGGTTGCGCAGCGCCTGATCCATGGTCAGTGTGCTGCCGGCCAAGGTGCCGTCGGGCAGGCGCACGCCGCCCAGGCATTTGGTCACGGTGTGGCTGCCGAGCTTGTACTCACCGTCGGGCATACCGGCGGCAGCGGTCGAATCGGTGACGCAATACAGGCAAGGGATCGAGCGCAGGGCCACCCGAATGGCGCCGGGATGCACGTGCAGCAAGTCCGGAATCAGCTCAGCGAATTTGGCGTGGGCCAGTGCTGCGCCGACGATGCCCGGCTCGCGGTGATGCAACGGGCTCATGGCGTTGTAGAGGTGAGTGAAACTGGTCGCGCCAGCCTCCATTGCAGCAACGCCTTCCTCGTAACTGCCGAGGGTGTGGCCGATCTGCATGCGCACGCCCCGGCTGCTGAGTTCGCGGATCAAACCGTCGTGACCGGCGATTTCCGGAGCGATGGTGATCACGCGGATCGGCGCCAGTGCCAGATATTCTTCGACTTCGGCCATCAACGCGGTATGGGCGAAGTTCGGTTGTGCACCGAGTTTGCCGGGGTTGATGTACGGGCCTTCGAGGTGAACACCGAGCACTCGGGCGGCACCTTTCGGACGCTGTTCGCAGAACTCTCCGACTTCCTTCAACACGCTGGAGATCTCGGCACTCGGCGCAGTCATGGTGGTGGCCAGCAGCGAGGTGGTGCCGAAACGCACGTGGGTTTTGGTGATGGTCTGGAAAGCGCTGGCGCCTTCCATGATGTCTTTGCCGCCACCGCCATGCACGTGCAGGTCGATGAAACCGGGCAGCAAATACGGCAGGTCATTGGTTGCCGGATCGCAAGGCACGCCTTCGATCGACACGACTTTGCCGTGTTCGTGGATCAGCCGGCCGCGAATCCAGCCGCTGGCGGTGAGGATGTTGTCTTCAGACATTTCGCTTCTCTCGTTTGGCTTGGCTGCTGATCAGCGGCGAAGCTCTGCAACAAAGTCGTAGTAGTCGTTGCGGCAATAGGTGTCGGTGACTTCGATCGGTGTGTTGTCTTCGAGGTAGCCGACCCGGGTCATCAGCAGCATCGCGGTGCCGGGAGCGATGCCGACCAGCGCGGCGAACTCGTCCGAGGCGTTGATCGCCTGAATATGCTGCAAGGCGCGGACAATCGGTTTGCCGATGCCGTCGAGGTATTCGTAGAGGGAATCGCCGACCAGTTGTGGCTTGGGCATGATCGAGGCGGGCAGGGTGCTCATCTCGATGGCCATAACTGTGTCATCGGCTTTGCGCAGACGCTTCATGCGCGCGACCTTGTCGTTCGGCGACAGGCTGAGGCGGATCAATTCTTCGTGGGTCGGCAGGGTTATTTCGCGCTCCAGCCATTTCGAACTGGGTACAAAACCCTTCAAGCGCAGCATCTCGCTGAAACCGGACAGGCGCGACAGCGGTTGTTCGAGGCGTGGGGTGATGAAGGTGCCGGAGCCTTGCAGGCGACGGATCAGGCCTTGATCGAGAAGGACTTCGAGGGCTTTGCGCGCGGTGACGCGGGAGATGCCGAGCAACTCGCTGAGGTTGCGCTCGGACGGCATCGCCTGTTCGGCTTTCCACTGGCCGGCATGAATCGCCGATTCCAGATTGCGCGCCAGTTGCAGGTACAACGGCGTCGCTTGTTGGTCGTCAGGGCGCAAGGCCTGAAGGTCGTTCATGTCGGTGTCCGGTGCGGGTATTGGAGTGGTTGTCGCCCGTGAATGCAGCGAAAATTAATACCACTTGAATACCATGTCAACGTGGTGACAGCGCCGGAAACCCTTGTGGATCGAGGCTTTGGAGGAGGGTGGTTCTAAGTGGTATTAGAGGTGGGGGTGTAAACGCAAAAGATCGCAGCCTGCGGCAGCTCCTACACGTTGAAGTGGTATCACCTCTGTAGGCGCTGCCGCAGGCTGCGATCTTTTGATTTATTTTTTTGCGAGTGACCAGCGGTCAGTCGTTAAGGGCGGATTTCGACCATCGTGCCGTCCGGCACCAGGCTCCACACTTCGCGCATATCCACATTGCGCATGGCGACGCAGCCGTCGGTCCAGTCGAGGGTGTGGAACAGGTCTTCCGGGGTTTCTTCGGAATCCGGTGTGCCGTGGATCATGATCATCCCGCCAGGCTCGACGCCTTCACGCCGGGCGCGGGCCGAGTCGCTGATGTTCGGGTAGGAAATGTGCATCGACAGGTTGAATTTGTCGCTGGTCTTGCGCCAGTCGATCCAATAAAAGCCTTCCGGCGTGCGCTTGTCGCCTTCAATCAGTTTCGGACCTTTTTTCGCGCCCTTGCCCAATGAGATGCGATAGGTCTTCAGCGGTTTGCCGTCGGCGATCAACTGCAGTTGATGCGCCGATTTGAGCACCAGGACTTTTTCGATAAGCGGGGTATTCGCCGGCGTCACGGTGGTCACGAAGGACGCTTGGGAGACGCTAACGAACGACAGGCAGAACAGGGCAAGCAACCAGCGCATTGAAACGATTCCCCAAGGAGTGACGCAGATAAGTGTTGTGTAGGAGCTGCCGCAGGCTGCGATCTTTTGATCTTCTAACCGACAATCACCGGCTGCACCAACGGCGGAATCGATTCCGAACGCACCGGATACACCTCAACCCGCCGATCAGCGAAGAAGCATTCTAAGGTACGCCCCACCGTCCTGAAAGCCAGCTCGTCCCATGGAATGTCGGCTTCGTCGAATAGTTGCACTTCGAGGCTCTCGGGGCCGGCGGCAAAGTCCAGATCAACCAGTTCTGCGCGGAAGAACACATGCACCTGACTGATGTGTGGCACGTCGATCAGCGTATAGATGCTCAGGTTACGCACGCGGGCGCAGGCTTCTTCGGCAGTTTCGCGGATAGCGGCCTGTTCGATGGTCTCTCCGTTCTCCATGAACCCGGCAGGCAACGTCCAGTAACCTAGGCGCGGCTCGATGGCGCGGCGGCACAGCAGCACTTTCGTGCCCCAGGTCGGCACGCAACCGGCGACAATATTGGGGTTTTGGTAGTGAATGGTCTGACAGCTGTCACAGACAAATCGCCGCCGCGAATCGCCTTCGGGAATGCGCTGGGTGACCGGGTTACCGCAGTGGCTGCAAAATTTCATGCTGGGCTTCCTGAATGCTGCGCCTATCTTGGCGTGCAGCGGTGTCGGTCGGCAAGTTGTCGTTTCGCGACATGGCGAGATTCGGGGGCTTGGGCGGCTGCAATGATTGGTGCATGATGCAGGGTAAGGCACCGATCGAGAACACTCATGCTGGACGAGCTACTGCATAGGGTAAGCAACCACACACCGCGCACGCTGGAGACCGACAAACGTTTCCCCGAGGCCGCCGTTCTGGTGCCGATCACCCGCAGTGACCAACCGGAACTGGTTCTGACCCTGCGCGCTAGCGGGCTCTCGACCCATGGCGGCGAAGTGGCTTTCCCCGGTGGACGCCGCGATCCCGAAGACCCGAATCTGATCTTCACCGCCCTGCGTGAGGCGGAAGAAGAGATCGGCCTGCCGCCAGGATTGGTCGAAGTCATCGGGCCGCTCAGCCCGCTGATCTCCCTGCACGGCATCAAGGTCACGCCTTATGTCGGCGTAATCCCCGATTTCGTCGAGTATCAGCCCAACGATGCCGAGATCGCTGCGGTGTTCAGCGTGCCGCTGGAATTCTTCCGCAAAGACCCCCGCGAACACACCCATCGCATCGACTATCAAGGTCGCAGTTGGTACGTGCCGAGCTATCGCTACGGCGATTTCAAGATCTGGGGCCTGACCGCAATCATGATCGTCGAGTTGATCAATCTGCTCTATGACGCCAAGATCAGTCTGCATACTCCGCCTAAAAGCTTTATTAACACCTAAGCCATCGTTCGAATGGCCATCACCGTGAGCCCTGAGGAAAACAAGATGAAATACCGCTTGGGCGACGCCCGTGTCGAGACCCACCCGCAGAGCTGGGTCGCCCCCAATGCCGTGCTGGTAGGCAAGGTCAAACTGGAAGAGGGCGCCAACGTCTGGTTCAACGCTGTGCTACGCGGCGACAACGAACTGATCCTGATCGGCAAGAACAGCAACGTGCAGGACGGCACCGTGATGCACACCGACATGGGCTATCCGCTGACCATCGGCACCGGCGTGACCATTGGCCACAACGCCATGCTGCATGGCTGCACCGTTGGCGATTACAGCCTGATCGGTATCAACGCGGTGATTCTCAACGGCGCGAAGATCGGCAAGAACTGCATCATTGGCGCCAACTCGCTGATTGGTGAGGGCAAGGAAATTCCGGATGGTTCGCTGGTGATGGGCTCGCCGGGCAAGGTTGTACGTGAGCTGACCGAGCCGCAGAAGAAGATGCTTGAAGCCAGCGCCGCGCACTATGTGCATAACTCCCAGCGTTATGCGCGTGATCTGGTTGAGCAGGAAGAATGAACACGCCAGAAAGACCGGTTGCCTCGCCATGCGTGAATATTTGTGCGCTGGATGAGGATGATATCTGCACTGGCTGCCAGCGCACGGTGGAAGAGATTACCCGCTGGAGCCGCATGAACAATGACGAGCGCCGGGTGGTGCTGGGGTTGTGTCATGAGCGGGCGAAGGCGAGTGGGTTGGTGTGGATGATGCCGTCGTCGAAGTCGTGATCGGCATGAGTATGCCCTCACCCTAGCCCTCTCCCAGAGGGAGAGGGGACTGACCGGGTCGTTTGGACGAGTCACGCCGACCTGAAAATACCGCGTCGAACTCAGGTCTTGAACATCATGAAGATCGGCTCCCTTTCCCCCTCGCCCTCCTTGGGGGAGAGGGTTGGGGTGAGGGGGTGGCTCTTGATCTACCGCTCCAGTAATCTGTGCGCCAATCTGCCAGGTCGCCCCCATGATTTTCCTCATCGCCTACATCAGCAGTGTCGTGCTGATCAACTTCGCCTTCTCCACCGCGCCGCACCTGGACATCATCTGGTCGGCCTGGGGCGGTCTGGTGTTCGTGCTGCGCGACATGGTGCAAATCCGTTTCGGTCACGGTGCAATCGCGGCGATGCTGGCGGCGCTGGTGCTGTCTTACGTCACCTCCGACCCCTCCATCGCATTGGCCAGCGCCACGGCATTCGCGGTCTCCGAGATCATCGACTGGCTGGTGTTCAGCATCACCAAACGTCCGTTGCGCGACCGCTTGTGGATCAGCTCGGCGCTGAGCATTCCTCTCGATACCTTCATCTTTTTCGGCATGATCGACGCCATGACGCCACCGGTGATCATCACCGCACTGCTGTCGAAATTCGCCGGTGTGACCGTCGTCTGGCTGATCATGGCCTGGCGCGATCGCAAACAGGCCGTCGCCAGCTGAAGCCAAAGCCTCGGGTTCATGTAAAATGCCGCGCTTTCTCCCCATGGAAAGCGCGTCTGGCGTCGCTTTCCTCGATGATCCGCTGCTTTGAGGACCTGAGATGACCCGTATCGGAACTCCGTTGTCGCCAACCGCGACCCGCGTATTGCTGTGTGGCTGTGGTGAGTTGGGCAAGGAAGTGGTGATCGAGCTGCAGCGCCTGGGCGTTGAAGTGATCGCCGTTGACCGCTACGCCAACGCGCCGGCCATGCAAGTCGCCCATCGCAGCCACGTGATCAACATGCTCGACGGCGCCGCCCTGCGCGCGGTGATCGAAGCCGAGAAGCCGCACTTCATCGTGCCGGAAATCGAAGCCATCGCCACCGCCACCCTGGTCGAACTGGAAGCCGAAGGCTTCACCGTGATCCCGACCGCGCGCGCTGCGCAACTGACCATGAACCGCGAAGGCATCCGTCGTCTGGCCGCTGAAGAGCTGGATCTGCCGACCTCGCCGTATCATTTTGCCGACACCTTCGAGGACTACAGCAAAGCCGTCGAAGACCTCGGTTTTCCATGCGTGGTCAAACCGGTGATGAGCTCGTCGGGCAAAGGCCAAAGCCTGCTGCGCAGCACTGATGACGTGCAGAAAGCCTGGGATTACGCGCAAGAGGGCGGTCGCGCCGGCAAAGGTCGGGTGATCATCGAAGGCTTTATCGATTTCGACTACGAAATCACTCTGCTGACCGTTCGCCATATCGGCGGCACCACGTTCTGTGCGCCGGTCGGTCACCGTCAGGAGAAGGGCGACTACCAGGAATCGTGGCAGCCACAAGCCATGAGCCCGATTGCCCTGGCTGAATCCGAGCGCGTTGCCAAAGCCGTGACCGAGGCGCTGGGTGGCCGTGGCCTGTTCGGCGTTGAGCTGTTCATCAAGGGTGATCAGGTGTGGTTCAGCGAAGTCTCGCCGCGTCCGCATGACACCGGTTTGGTCACGTTGATTTCCCAGGATCTGTCGCAGTTCGCGTTGCACGCTCGCGCGATTCTGGGCCTGCCGGTGCCGTTGATCCGTCAGTTCGGGCCTTCGGCTTCGGCGGTGATTCTGGTGGAAGGGCAGTCGACCCAGACAGCGTTCGCCAATCTGGGTGCGGCGTTGAGCGAGCCGGATACGGCGTTGCGTCTGTTCGGCAAGCCAGAAGTGAATGGCCAGCGCCGTATGGGCGTGGCGCTGGCGCGGGATGAGTCGATCGAGGCTGCGCGTGCCAAGGCGACCCGTGCTGCTCAGGCTGTTGTCGTAGAACTCTAAACCGGGTCGCGGCATTCGCGAGCAAGCTTTGCTCCTACATAAGGTCGCGTTGCGACGCTGATCTGTAGGAGCAAGGCTTGCCCGCGATGGCGGTCTGTCAGGCCACCCGATTCAGATCGTTATCCCGCGTCTCTTTCAGGCACAGCACCGCAATCAAACTCAGCACCGCCGCCCCCGACACATACCCGCCGACATAACTCAAACCACCCATCGCCACCAGTTTCTGCGCAAAGAACGGCGCCGCCGAGGCCCCGACAATCCCGCCCAGGTTATACGCCGCCGAAGCGCCGGTATAACGCACATGCGTCGGAAACAACTCAGGCAACAGCGCCCCCATCGGCGCAAACGTCACGCCCATCAAAAACAGCTCGATGCACAGAAACAGCGCCACGCCCCAGGTCGAGCCTTGCGTCAGCAATGGTTCCATCAAGAACCCGGACAGAATCGCCAGCACGCCACCGATGATCAGCACCGGTTTACGCCCATAACGATCGCTGGCCCAAGCCGACAATGGCGTCGCAGCCGCCATGAACAGTACGGCAAAGCACAGCAATCCCAAGAATGTCTCGCGGCTATAACCCAGCGTGGAAACCCCGTAACTCAGGGAAAACACCGTCGAGATATAGAACAGCGCATAGCAAACCACCATCGCCGCCGCGCCCAACAAGGTCGGTGCCCAATACTGGCTGAACAGTTCAACCAGCGGCACTTTCACTCGTTCCTGACGCGCGATGGCGTTGGCGAAGACCGGCGTTTCGTGGAGTTTCAGGCGCACATACAGGCCCACCATCACCAGTACTGCACTGAGCAGGAACGGAATGCGCCAGCCCCAGCTGCGGAATTGCTCGTCGTCCAGGGTCATGGCCAAAGTCAGAAACAAGCCATTGGCCGCGAGAAAACCAATCGACGGGCCGAGTTGCGGAAACATACCGAACCACGCGCGTTTACCTTTCGGCGCATTTTCCGTGGCGAGCAACGCAGCACCGCCCCATTCGCCGCCCAATCCCAGGCCCTGACCAAAGCGCAGCACACACAACAGAATCGGTGCCCACGCACCGATGGTGGCGTAACCCGGCAGCACGCCAATCAGCGTCGTGCACACGCCCATCAACAGCAGCGAAGCAACCAGCGTTGACTTGCGCCCGATGCGGTCACCGAAGTGGCCGAACAGCGCCGAGCCCAGCGGTCGGGCCAGAAAAGCGATGCCAAAAGTAAGAAACGCCGAAAGCATCTGCGCCGTGCCGGACGTCTGCGGAAAGAACACCGGCCCAATCACCAGCGCAGCCGCCGTGGCGTAAACATAGAAGTCGTAGAACTCGATCGCGGTGCCGATAAAACTCGCCGTCGCCACGCGGGTGGCGGAGTTGGTCGGTTGGGCAGGCGCGGTGTCGCTGAAAGCGGTACTGGTCGTCATGCGGTGATCCCTGACAGTCATGAGCTCCGTTGGAGCGAATTATTATGGTCGAACACCCAGGGATGTGGGATGAGGCGCGGTCGCTGTTTCAGGTAGGAACAGTCGCCGGAGTACAGCGGAAATGGCCGAAACCGGTCTGGTGCGGGGTAAGCACGCGGTTTGGCAACGCTTGGGTAAGCGGATTTGATTATAGGAAGGGGGCTAACAATTGAACAAGAGCAAAAGATCGCAGCCTTCGGCAGCTCCTACAGTTGGAACAGTTGGAACAGTTGGAACAGTTGGAACATTTGGGGCATTTGGAACATTTGGAACGCATTCCAATGTAGGAGCTGCCGAAGGCTGCGATCTTTTGATCTTCTATCGGGCCGGCACCAAAGCAGGCACAGACGAGGTATGCCAGATCAACACCTTGCTCACCCGATTCTCCTCAGTCTCAAGAATCTCCAGTCGATAGCGCCCGATCTTCAAGCAAACCGCACTCTCGGGAATCGTCTCCAGCGCCTCAGTCACCAACCCGTTCAGCGTTTTCGGCCCATCACTCGGCAAATGCCAGCCCAGGCACTTGTTCAATTCGCGAATCGAAGCGGTGCCATCAATCACCATCCGCCCGTCAGCCTGCGGATGAATGTGCGGGTTCTCCAGGCTGTGCTCACTCTCGAACTCGCCGACGATCTCTTCAAGAATATCTTCCAGCGTCACAATGCCGAGCACTTCGCCGTACTCATCGACCACCATGCCCAGGCGCCGCTGCTGTTTGTGGAAATTCAGCAACTGCAATTGCAGAGGCGTACTTTCCGGGACGAAATACGGCTCGTAACTCGCCGCCAACAACGCCTCTAGCGTCAGATCGCCGTTGTTCAGCAGATGCCTGATCTGGCGGGTATTGAGCACCGCTTCAACCTGATTGATGTCGCTGTGGAACATCGGCAGACGCGTGCGCTTGTTCTGGCGCAGTTGCTCGATGATCTCTTCAATCGAATCGTCGAGGTTGATGCCGTCGACGTCACTGCGCGGCACCAGAATGTCGTTGACGGTGATGTTGTCCAGCGCATGAATTCCCGAAACCGGGTGTGCGTGAACAGGGTGCTCCGGGTCATCACGACGATCGCCGGGCGCGTCGTCGTCGCTCTGCTGCACCACTTGCGGCTTGCGCGCGAACGGGCGGACCAGCAAAACGCTGACACGGCTGAACAGCCAGGCCAGTGGGTAAACAATCTTCAGCGGAACCGCCAACAACGAATTGCCGAAGGCCAGCACGGCATCCGGATACCGTTGGGCGAGGGTGCGTGGGAAATAATCGGCGAACACCAGCAACACCGCACCGGCACCCAGGCAGGCCGCCCAAGGGCCGTTTTCTTCGCAGAGGAAAATCGCCAGCAACGTCGCGATGATCACCGCGAGTGCTCGGCACAAGGTGTTGCAGAGAATCAGGCTGTCGAGCGGGAAGCTCAGCTTCGCCAGCGGTTTATCGCTGGCGCGCGAGGCGGTGCGTTGCGCGAGCAGATGCTGCTGCGCGATTTCGACGGCGGTAAACAGCCCTGACCATAGAATCAGCAGGACAAATACCGCGAGCATCGGCCCTATGGGCAAACCGTCCATTTATGCCGCCCGTCAGATGTGCAGGATGTATTCACGAACCAGTTTGCTGCCGAAATACGCCAACATCAGCAGGCAGAAACCGGCGAGAGTCCAGCGAATCGCCTTGTGACCGCGCCAGCCGAGACGGTTGCGGCCCCACAGCAGCACGCTGAACACGATCCAGGCCAGACACGCCAGCAAGGTTTTGTGTACCAGATGCTGGGCAAACAGGTTCTCGACGAACAGCCAGCCGGAGATCAGCGACAGCGACAACAGCGTCCAGCCGGCCCAGAGGAAACCGAACAACAGGCTTTCCATGGTTTGCAGCGGCGGGAAGTTCTTGATCAGTCCGGACGGGTGTTTGTGCTTGAGCTGGTGATCTTGCACCAGCACCAGCAAGGCCTGGAACACCGCGATGGTGAACATGCCGTAGGCCAGCAGCGACAATAGAATGTGCGCGAGGATGCCCGGTTCTTCGTCGATGATCTGCACAGTGCCGGTCGGCGCGAACTGCGCCAGCAACACCGTGACCGCGCCGAGCGGGAACAGCAGCACCAGCAGGTTCTCCACCGGAATCCGTGAGCAGGCGATCAAGGTCAGGGCGATCACCGCCGCCGAGATCAGGCTGGAGGCGCTGAAAAAGTCCAGGCCCAGGCCAATCGGCGTCAGCAAATGCGTGAACAGGCTGGCGAACTGGGCCACCACGGCGAGCACGCCGAGGGAAACCAGCAGGCGCTTGTTCGCCTTGGCACCGGCGGCCAGACGCGTGCCTTGATAGAGAGTCGCAGCGGCGTATAGAAGGGCGGCGGCGAGGGTGGTCAGCAAACTGGGTGACAAGGGGAGCATAAATCCTGTTAGGCAAGCCCGAAAGGGGCTGAGTTTGGCATAGAACCGCCATGGCACGAAAGACTCAGGAAGCTGACGGCGAGGTGTCCGCCAGCCGCAGTCTTCGCTATAATCCGCGACCTGCCCACGCCGCAGGCTCGCCGAGCACATGTTGATTCCGGTCTGGGCCGCCATTATCCCGGTCTACACAGGGCCTGAAAGGATCGCGCAATGTTTGAAAACTTAACCGACCGTCTCTCGCAGACGCTGCGCCATGTCACCGGCAAGGCCAAGCTGACCGAAGACAATATCAAAGACACCCTGCGTGAAGTGCGCATGGCGTTGCTCGAAGCCGACGTCGCCCTGCCGGTGGTCAAGGACTTCGTCAATTCGGTCAAGGAGCGCGCTGTCGGCACCGAGGTGTCGCGCAGCCTGACGCCGGGCCAGGCGTTCGTGAAGATCGTCCAGGCCGAACTCGAAAGCCTGATGGGCGCGGCCAACGAAGACTTGAACCTGAGCGCCGTGCCGCCCGCCGTCATTCTGATGGCCGGTTTGCAGGGTGCCGGTAAAACCACCACCGCCGGCAAACTGGCGCGCTTCCTGAAAGAGCGCAAGAAGAAGTCGGTCATGGTCGTGTCGGCGGACGTTTATCGTCCTGCGGCGATCAAGCAGCTGGAAATGCTCGCCGGTGAAGTGGGTGTGACCTTCTTCCCGTCCGACCTGAGCCAGAAGCCGGTCGACATCGCGCAAGCTGCTATTAAAGAAGCAAAACTGAAATTCATCGACGTGGTCATCGTCGATACCGCCGGTCGTCTGCACATCGACGAAGAGATGATGGGCGAGATCAAGGCGCTGCACGCTGCGATCAACCCGGTCGAAACCCTGTTCGTGGTTGACGCCATGACCGGTCAGGATGCGGCCAACACGGCCAAGGCCTTCGGTGATGCGCTGCCGCTGACCGGTGTGATCCTGACCAAAGTCGACGGCGATGCCCGTGGCGGTGCTGCGCTGTCGGTTCGCGCCATCACCGGCAAGCCGATCAAGTTCATCGGTATGGGCGAGAAGAGCGAAGCGCTCGATCCGTTCCACCCTGAGCGTATCGCCTCGCGCATTCTCGGCATGGGCGACGTGCTCAGCCTGATCGAACAGGCCGAAGCGACCCTCGACAAAGACAAGGCCGACAAACTGGCCAAGAAGCTGAAGAAGGGCAAGGGCTTCGACCTCGAAGACTTCCGTGATCAGCTGCAACAGATGAAAAACATGGGTGGCCTCGGCGGCCTCATGGACAAACTGCCGAGCATCGGCGGCGTCAACCTGTCGCAAATGGGCAATGCCCAGAACGCCGCAGAGAAACAATTCAAACAGATGGAAGCCATCATCAACTCCATGACCCCGGCCGAGCGCCGCGACCCTGAGCTGATCAGCGGTTCGCGCAAACGCCGTATCGCCATGGGTTCCGGCACTCAAGTGCAGGACATCGGTCGCTTGATCAAGCAGCACAAGCAGATGCAAAAGATGATGAAGAAATTCACCGCGAAAGGCGGAATGGCGAAAATGATGCGCGGCATGGGCGGAATGTTGCCCGGCGGCGGCATGCCGAAAATGTAAGGTGTCCCGTCTCACCCATTCTGCTCACTTATGGCGGCGTCTGATGCCCTCATGCTGCGTTGCCGCTCCTCGCCATAGCTGGCTATGACTCGTCGCGGCGCCTTGCTTGAGGGCATCAGCCACTCGCCAAAAG
>NZ_JASCPK010000369.1:0-218 GCF_029959385.1 Pseudomonas sp. PS01303 | reverse complement strand
GGGTCTGGGCAGATTCGAACTGCCGACCTCACCCTTATCAGGGGTGCGCTCTAACCAACTGAGCTACAGACCCAATTTCGGGCTGCTTCTTTCGTCTTCTTCAATGAATCAAGCAATTCGTGTGGGAACTTATGGAGCAGCTGATGTCGTCGATTAAGGAGGTGATCCAGCCGCAGGTTCCCCTACGGCTACCTTGTTACGACTTCACCCCAGTCATG
>NZ_JASCPK010000368.1:0-228 GCF_029959385.1 Pseudomonas sp. PS01303 | reverse complement strand
TGCCGATCGATGTCGAGTTCACCGGCGAGCCGTTGACCAGCGTGCCCACCACCGCCGAAATCCCCATCGCCAACGCCGTGCTGCGGCAGATGGCCAAGTCCCAGATCGCCTTGTCCTATCGCCTGAAGAAGGCCAGCGGCGCGCCCGACATGCCTTCCAAATCACAGTTCATCAGCGCCATCGGTGCGATCAAACGCCTGGCCGCCCCCAAAGCACTGGACGCCGTGA
>NZ_JASCPK010000367.1:0-234 GCF_029959385.1 Pseudomonas sp. PS01303 | reverse complement strand
TTCTTTATGCTGGCGCTGGTACGCTGCTGGTACGGCAAACCGGATCTGGTAGGTAAATCCGGCGAAACCCTTGAATTATATGGTGTCCCAGGGCCGGTTCGAACGGCCAACCTTCCCCTTAGGAGGGTAGAAAATAACCCTTAGCAATCATACACTTACCTTATAAATCAGGCAGTTAGCGTGTGGTTGTATCCGGTCAATCTGGCTGATATTGTGCTTTCTGCTGGTACATTG
>NZ_JASCPK010000366.1:0-247 GCF_029959385.1 Pseudomonas sp. PS01303 | reverse complement strand
GCCGATATTCTGCAGGTCGGCGAGCCACGCCTGGAACTGCCCGAACCCGTAGTGGCCGGCGTGATCGACGGCGCATTACCCGGCGACACCGCCGGTACAACGTTGACGGTGAACTACCTCAACACGGTCAAGGATGACGAGGTGATTTACGAATGGATCGGTTCGAAAACCGGCACGAAAACGGACGGGATCACGCTGTCGTCTTTGACTGAGGGCAAACCGGTTGCGTTCAGGATTGATGCTGAGT
>NZ_JASCPK010000365.1:0-255 GCF_029959385.1 Pseudomonas sp. PS01303 | reverse complement strand
ACTACCATCGGCGATGCATCGTTTCACTGCTGAGTTCGGGATGGGATCAGGTGGTTCCAACGCTCTATGGTCGTCAAGAAATTCGGGTACTGAGTCGTGACCAGTTGGTCTCGCTTCAGCAAATTGGATATGTGATAGCTTTCGGTGTTTGTGAACATCGAACTTTCGGTTCGTTTCGTCTTCACACACCGCAATCTGGTCTCTCTCGTCTTTTCAACTAGGAGCATCAAATTGCTTGGGTGTTATATGGTCAAG
>NZ_JASCPK010000364.1:0-255 GCF_029959385.1 Pseudomonas sp. PS01303 | reverse complement strand
CTTGACCATATAACACCCAAGCAATTTGATGCTCCTAGTTGAAAAGACGAGAGAGACCAGATTGCGGTGTGTGAAGACGAAACGAACCGAAAGTTCGATGTTCACAAACACCGAAAGCTATCACATACCCAATTTGCTGAAGCGAGACCAACTGGTCACGACTCAGTACCCGAATTTCTTGACGACCATAGAGCGTTGGAACCACCTGATCCCATCCCGAACTCAGCAGTGAAACGATGCATCGCCGATGGTAGT
>NZ_JASCPK010000363.1:0-255 GCF_029959385.1 Pseudomonas sp. PS01303 | reverse complement strand
CGGCGATGCATCGTTTCACTGCTGAGTTCGGGATGGGATCAGGTGGTTCCAACGCTCTATGGTCGTCAAGAAATTCGGGTACTGAGTCGTGACCAGATGGCCTCGCTTCAGCAAATTGGGTATGTGACAGCTTTCGGTGTTTGTGAACATCGAACTTTCGGTTCGTTTCGTCTTCACACACCGCAATCTGGTCTCTCTCGTCTTTTCAACTAGGAGCATCAAATTGCTTGGGTGTTATATGGTCAAGCCTCACGG
>NZ_JASCPK010000362.1:0-255 GCF_029959385.1 Pseudomonas sp. PS01303 | reverse complement strand
TCGTGTTTGCGGGCTTTTTTGACCAATGTGACAGAAATATGAAAATAGACGTTGACGGCAGATCCCAGACGTCTATAATTCGCCCCACTTCCGGCGCAGTCGAAACGGAAAACTCCTTGAGATTCAACGAGTTATGTAGGTTTCGGCAGCAAGTGCTTCAGTTCATCGAAGCCAAAAGGAAGTTGAAAAAGAGGTGTTGACAGCAGCGTGTAACGCTGTAGAATTCGCCTCCCGCTGACGAGAGATCTGAAGCGC
>NZ_JASCPK010000360.1:0-255 GCF_029959385.1 Pseudomonas sp. PS01303 | reverse complement strand
CAGTTACGCGCTCGAAATTGGGTCTGTAGCTCAGTTGGTTAGAGCGCACCCCTGATAAGGGTGAGGTCGGCAGTTCGAATCTGCCCAGACCCACCAATTTTGTTATGGGGCCATAGCTCAGCTGGGACAGCGCCTGCCTTGCACGCAGGAGGTCAACGGTTCGATCCCGTTTGGCTCCACCATATAACTGCTTCTGAAAGCTTAGAAATGAGTATTCCATTGAGAATATTGATTTCTAGTCTTTTGATTAGATCG
>NZ_JASCPK010000035.1:0-47841 GCF_029959385.1 Pseudomonas sp. PS01303 | reverse complement strand
CTTTTGATCTTGATCTTCAAAATAACAAGATCAAAAGATCGCAGCCTTCGGCAGCTCCTACAGGGTCATGTGTTTGTCAGATTGCGTTGTGCGACTTCAGCCAGCCGAGGCCTGCTTCGGTGGTGGTCAGCGGCTTGTATTCGCAACCCACCCAACCCTGATAACCGATGCGGTCGAGGTGTTCGAACAGAAACCGGTAGTTGATTTCACCGGTGCCCGGCTCGTTGCGGCCCGGGTTGTCTGCGAGCTGCACATGGTTGATCTCGCCCAGGTGCGATTGCAGGGTGCGGGCCAGATCGCCTTCCATGATTTGCATGTGATAGATGTCGTATTGCAGATACAGATTGGCGCTGCCGACCTGTTCGCGAATCGACAGGGCTTGCGCCGTGTTGTTCAGGTAGAAACCCGGGATGTCGCGGGTGTTGATTGCTTCCATCACCAGTTTGATGCCCGCCGCTTGCAGCTTGTCAGCCGCGTATTTCAGGTTGGCAACGAAGGTTTTTTCCACGGTGACATCGTCAACGCCTTGCGGACGAATACCGGCCAGGCAGTTGATCTGGGTGTTGCCCAGCACTTGTGCGTAAGCGATCGCCAGATCGACACCGGCGCGGAACTCTTCAACCCGATCAGGCAGACACGCGATACCGCGCTCGCCCTTGGCCCAGTCACCGGCCGGCAGGTTGAACAGCACTTGGGTCAGACCGTTGGCGTCGAGCTTGGCCTTGATTTCGGCAGAGCTGAAATCGTACGGGAACAGGTACTCGACACCGCTGAAACCAGCCTTGGCGGCGGCGTCGAAACGGGCAAGGAAATCCTGTTCGGTGAACAGCATGGACAGGTTGGCTGCAAAACGCGGCATGGTGGTCTCCCGTTCTAGATTCTCGTTCCCACGCTCTGCGTGGGAACGCCTCAATGGACGCTCTGCGTCCGCTTTGGGACGCAGAGCGTCCCGGGCTGCGTTCCCACGCAGAGCGTGGGAACGATCAGCGGTCAGCAGTTAATCAAGCAGCGAAATCGCAGTTGGCGCATCGTTGCCGACCAGCGCCAGGTCTTCGAATTCGTTGACGGCGTTGATCTCGGTACCCATGGAGATGTTGGTCACACGCTCCAGAATGATTTCGACGATCACCGGCACTTTGAACTCTTCGATCATCTGTTCGGCCTTGCGCAGGGCAGGGGCGATTTCCGATGGTTCGAACACACGCAGCGCTTTACAGCCGAGGCCTTCAGCCACTGCGACGTGGTCAACACCGTAACCGTTGAGTTCCGGCGCGTTCAGGTTATCGAAGGACAGCTGCACGCAGTAGTCCATTTCGAACCCGCGCTGTGCCTGACGGATCAGACCCAGGTACGAGTTGTTCACCACGACGTGGATGTACGGCAGTTTGAACTGAGCGCCGACCGCCAGTTCTTCGATCATGAACTGGAAGTCATAGTCCCCCGACAGGGCCACGACTTTCCGGCTCGGATCGGCCTTCACCACGCCCAGCGCTGCCGGAATGGTCCAGCCCAACGGGCCGGCCTGGCCACAGTTGATCCAGTGACGCGGCTTGTAGACGTGCAGGAACTGCGCGCCGGCAATCTGCGACAGACCAATGGTGCTGACGTAGCAGGTGTCCTTGCCGAACACCTGGTTCATTTCTTCGTAAACGCGCTGTGGTTTTACCGGCACGTTGTCGA
This sequence comes from Pseudomonas sp. PS01303, assembly GCF_029959385.1. Classification (NCBI taxonomy): domain Bacteria; kingdom Pseudomonadati; phylum Pseudomonadota; class Gammaproteobacteria; order Pseudomonadales; family Pseudomonadaceae; genus Pseudomonas; species Pseudomonas sp. PS01303. Next base: position 46,161 of record NZ_JASCPK010000035.1, on the reverse strand, counting down.
AGTGGGTCTTGCGATGCAGGCTGGCTTTGCGCTGCTGGCAGTCTTGCAGCCAGGCACTGCGGTTTTTCAGCTTGCCGGCGGCTTGCCATTCACGCGCCACTTCGATGAACACGGTCAGCGCTGCAGCAGCGTCGGACACGATGCCCAGATCCGGCGTGAACACACGACCGATCTGCGTGCCTTCGATGTCGACGTGAATGAACTTGCGGCCTTCGGTGTAAACGTCAACCGAACCGGTGTGGCGGTTAGCCCAACGGTTACCGATCCCCAACACCACGTCGGATTTCAGCATGGTCGCGTTGCCGTAACGGTGCGACGTCTGCAGACCGACCATGCCCACCATCAGCGGGTGATCGTCCGGGATGGTGCCCCAGCCCATCAGGGTCGGGATTACCGGGATGCCGGTCAGCTCAGCGAATTCAACCAGCAGATCGCTGGCGTCGGCGTTGATGATGCCGCCGCCTGCTACCAACAGTGGACGCTCAGCCTGATCGAGCAGCGCCAAAGCCTTCTCGACCTGAATGCGGGTAGCGGTCGGTTTGGCCAATGGCAGCGGCTGGTAAGCGTCGATGTCGAATTCGATTTCGGCCATCTGCACGTCGAACGGCAGGTCGATCAGCACTGGGCCTGGACGGCCGGAGCGCATTTCAAAGAAGGCTTTCTGGAACGCGTAAGGCACCTGGCCTGGTTCCAGAACAGTGGTCGCCCACTTGGTGACTGGCTTGACGATGCTGGTGATGTCGACAGCCTGGAAGTCTTCCTTGTGCATACGGGCGCGGGGTGCCTGGCCGGTAATGCAGAGGATTGGAATCGAGTCGGCCGAGGCGCTGTAGAGCCCGGTGACCATGTCGGTACCGGCAGGGCCGGAAGTGCCGATGCACACGCCGATGTTGCCGGCTTTAGTGCGGGTGTAGCCCTCGGCCATGTGCGAGGCGCCTTCGACGTGGCGAGCAAGGACGTGATCGATGCCACCGACTTTCTGCAAGGCGGAGTACAGCGGGTTGATGGCAGCGCCCGGGATGCCAAAAGCGGTATCAACCCCTTCACGGCGCATCACCAGAACGGCGGCTTCGATTGCTCTCATTTTGCTCATGGTTTTGTGCCTCTTTACGTTTTGTAATTGTATACAAGTGGCTTTGCGCAGAGTGTATTCACGGCGGACGGCGCAGGTCAATCCATTTTCTCAAGCGCCTGTTTCATTCGTCGGAAGCCTTTATGACTGTGGCTTTTCGTCGCATGTGGCGCTTTTCGAGAATTATTGTATACAAAAAAATAATTCATTGTGTTCTATTTGTTGCATCGGACTGCGGCACAAAACCGCAGGCCCACGACTTTCCCTATAACAAAATGAGGACGGCACCATGAGCGCTTTAACCTTGAAAGTCGCAGTCAAACTGGTCAACGAGGCCATCAACGCAGGGCGCGGCATCAACGCCGCACCCCTGACCATCGCAGTACTCGACACCGGCGGCCACCTGGTGACCCTGCAACGCGAAGACGGCGCCAGCCTGCTCCGCCCACAAATCGCCATCGGCAAAGCCTGGGGCGCCATCGCCCTCGGTAAAGGCTCGCGCCTGCTAGCCCTCGACGCCCAACAACGCCCGGCCTTTATTGCCGCGCTCAACAGCATGGGCCAGGGCAGCGTCGTGCCGGCACCGGGCGGTGTGTTGATTCGTGATCAGGCGGGGAATGTGCTGGGAGCGATCGGCATCAGCGGCGATCTGTCGGATATCGATGAGCAAGTGGCGATTAAAGCGGTGGAGGCGCTGGAGTTGCGGGCGGATGCGGGGGTGGCGGCCTGACCGGAAAATAAAATCAGCACGTCTGATGGCGTGTTGATGACGAAGCGGGGCGGGGTCTATAGACTGCCGCCCCTCTCGTTTATGTATCAAGGAAGATCTGCGTGAAGACGCTATTTGCCATGACGATGGCCGCCGCCATCACCCTCTGCACGCCCGTCCTGCATGCGACGGAAGCCCCCGACGCCGACGAAATAGCCTTTAACGCGCTGAGCCCGGTGGTTTCTGCACTGCTCAACGCCGACGATGTACCGGGGTTGATGGAGCGGGCCGAGAAGCTCGAAGAAACCGACACGTTGCAGGCAATTGCGGTTTACCTGGCAGCCTCCCGTGAAGATCCCAAGCAACTGCTGGCGCCTTATCAGGTGGCGGCGCTGTTTGCCCGCCGTGGCGATGATCGACTGGCGCTGCGCTATCTGCAGGAGGCCGATGACCGTGGCCTGTGGTTCGGCCCGCTGCTGGCAGGGGACGAAGACTTCTCCGAGCTCCGCGACACCGCCACCTACAAATCCGTACTGGCCAGCGCGCAGCAGCGTTACAAGAAAATCGCCGAGGGCAAGGTTGGCGCGATTTCCGTGCTCAATCCGTCGGCGAAGATCCCTGCGCCCAAAGCCTGCCGCCCGGTGGTGGTGTGGCTGCACGGTTACGGCGTCAATGGCGAGCTGGATGCAGACTACCAGCCGCTGGCCGACACCGGCGCAATCATTCTGGGGATCAACGGCACGCAAATGATCAACGCGGTCGACAGCTTTCGCTGGATCGGCCCCGGTTTCGAAGGCACCCATGAAACCGTGCAGAAAGGCCTCAACGCCCTCGAAGCCCAGCAATGCATCGACCGCAAACGCGTGTTTTTGATGGGCTTCTCGCAAGGTTCGCAACACGCCGGCGCGCTGTTGGCGCAACACCCGGACGATTACGCCGGCGCACTGCTGCTGTCACCCGGCGGCAATCAACCGACGCCCACCGAAAGCAAGGCGCGCGGCAAGCGTGTGTTTGTCATCAATGGCAAAAAAGAAGGGCCGGGCAATCTACAGATGAGCGCCGATTTCCGCCAATTGTTCAGCGACGGCAACGAGGTCAAATCTCGCACCCACGAGGCCGGGCACACCTTCCCGGACGACTGGAGCACCTCGCTGCCGCAGGCGTTGCGCTGGTTGATGGGGGAGGAGGTTTGAGATGCGGGTGTATCGGTTTGATCGCTAGCGTCTGATCGATTGTCATCGCTGGCAAGCCAGCTCCCACAAGGTTTTTTGTCTTGTTCAGATTTTGTAACCAATACAAAAACCTGTGGGAGCTGGCTTGCCAGCGATGGCGGCCTGACTGACACATCAAGAAAAAAGACCAGCCCGCCGTATAGACCACGGAGGTCTAGCCTTCTGATGAACCCATCATGAAGGGGCAATGGATTGCCTGATCTTCCTGCTTCACATCGTCTGCGAGCCGGTCGCTATGCCGAGCCCAACCGCATCTATCTACTGACCACGAACACACTTGATCGAAAACCCATCTTCGCCGATTTCTCTCTGGGCAGATTGGTCGTTCATCAATTTCGTCGCGCGCAAAATGTTGGACTGGCAAAGTCGTTGGCATGGGTAGTCATGCCGGATCATTTTCATTGGTTGATTGAGCTCGAAAACTGTTCGCTCAGAAGGCTGATGAGGGAAACCAAATCTTTGATTGCTCGGGACGTGAACGAGTGCAGCCGTCGAAGCGGGCCGCTTTGGCAGCAAGGCTTTCATGATCGTGCACTGCGGCGGGAGGAGGATTTGGTGAAGATGGCGCGTTATGTAGTGGCCAACCCATTGCGGGCAGGCTTGGTGGAAAAGCTGGGTGATTATCCGTTGTGGGATGCCATTTGGGTTTGAGTTGAAACCGAGTTGCCTTCATCGCTGGCAAGCCAGCTCCCACAGGTTTTTGTGCTGGACAAAGATTTTGCATTTCTGCATGAGTGATTGTGAGAGTTGGCAAGCCAGTCCTGTGTTGGATGCAAATTTTGCAAACAACACATATCCTGTGGGAGCTGGCTTGCCAGCGATAGCATCACCGCGGTCTTACTGATCCGGCTCACACCCCTTCAACACCAACCGGATAATCGTCTGCGCCGCCGCCTCGTAATCCGCCTCGTCCAACTTGTCCTTCCCAGTGACCGCAGAGATCTGCCAGTCAAAGTCGGCGTAGGTCTGGGTCGCCGCCCAGATGCTGAACATCAGGTGATTAGGGTCGATCGGGGCGATTTGCCCGCGGTCGATCCAGCTCTGGATGCAGTCGATGTTGTGCTTGGCCTGGCCGTTGAGCTGTTCGACCAGGTCGGCGCTCAGGTGTGGGGCGCCGTGCATGATTTCGCTGGCGAACACTTTCGAGGCGAAGGGCAGATCGCGGGAGATGCGGATCTTCGAGCGGATGTAGCCGCTCAGCACTTCGCTCGGTACGCCGTCCGGATTGAACGGGGTCGAGGCCTGCAAAATCGGCACGATGATGCTTTCCAATACCTCGCGGTAAAGGTTTTCCTTGGACTTGAAGTAGTAGTAGACGTTGGGTTTGGGCAATCCCGCCTTGGCGGCGATGTCGCTGGTTTTGGTCGCAGCGAAGCCCTTGTCGGCAAACTCCTCACTGGCGGCACGCAGGATCAGTTCTTTGTTGCGCTCGCGGATTGTGCTCATAAACCCGGTGGTTCCTTGCCTGTTCTGGCGGTTGCGCATGGTAGCACCGGCCTCGCGCAGCGCTCAAGAATGCACCGCGTGGTCTATGGTCGCGTTATGCTTCGCAACATTCATACATAAAAGGAAACAGGATTCATGGCAGGAAGCAGTTTGCTGGTGCTGATCGATGACATCGCCACCGTTCTGGACGACGTTGCCTTGATGACCAAAATGGCCGCCAAGAAGACCGCGGGCGTGCTCGGCGATGATCTGGCGCTGAATGCCCAGCAAGTCTCCGGTGTGCGTGCCGAGCGGGAAATTCCCGTGGTCTGGGCGGTGGCGAAGGGTTCGTTCGTCAACAAACTGATCCTGGTGCCGTCGGCGCTGGCGATCAGTGCGTTCGTGCCGTGGCTGGTGACGCCGCTGTTGATGGTCGGCGGCGCGTACCTGTGCTTCGAGGGTTTCGAGAAACTTGCGCACAAATTTCTGCACAGCAAGGCTGAAGACGACACCGAGCATGCGCAACTGAAGGAAGCAGTGGCTGATCCTGCGACCGATCTGGTTGCCTACGAGAAGGACAAGATCAAGGGTGCGATCCGCACGGATTTCATCCTCTCGGCAGAAATCATCGCGATCACCCTCGGCACCGTGGCGGATGCGTCGCTGACTCAGCAAGTGGTCGTGATGTCGGGCATCGCTATCGTCATGACTGTTGGCGTTTACGGGTTGGTGGCGGGTATCGTCAAACTCGACGACCTCGGTTTGTGGCTGACGCAGAAGCCTGGGCAGGCAGCCAAGAAGATCGGCAGCGGCATTCTGAGCGCGGCGCCGTACATGATGAAAACCTTGTCGGTGGTCGGTACGGCGGCGATGTTTTTGGTCGGCGGCGGCATCCTTACTCACGGCGTGCCGGTGGTGCACCACTGGATTGAAGGTGTGGGCGCGGCGGCCGGTGGGGCCGGGTTTGCGGTGCCGATGTTGCTGAATGGCGTGGCGGGGATTATTGCCGGGGCAGTGGTGCTGGCGGTGGTTTCCGTCGTCGGCAAAATCTGGAAATCTGTTAAAGGCTGAAAGATCGCAACCTTCGGCAGCTCCTACAGGGTGTACGCGATGCCCATGTAGGAGCTGCCGCAGGCTGCGATCCTTTGATCTAAAAAAAGGGCCATTCGACTCGCATCGAATAGCCCTTTTTTGTACCCGCCGAAAACTATTCGGCGATCTGCAGCTTGCGTGCTTCGGTGTACACGTAACGCACTTTCTCGTACTCGAACGGCGAGTTCATCTGGCCGTAACGGAAGCTGGTCTGGTAGCGCTTGTCGACCGCGCGCAGGGCCCAGACTTCCGGGTGGTCGGAGCTGACTTCCGAAACGTTGAGGAAGTTGATCGCCGATTCCGCGGTGTAGTCCACGGCGAGGCCGGCGGTGTCGCGGATGTTCGACGGGCCGAGGATTGGCAGCACGAAGTAGGCACCGCCCGGTACGCCGTAGAAACCGAGGGTCTGACCGAAGTCTTCGCTCTGGCGCGGCAGACCCATCGCGGTTGCCGGATCCCACAGGCCGCCGATGCCGATCGTGGTGTTGAACAGCAGGCGCGCGGTGGTTTCCATCGAACGCTGGCCCTTGAACTGCAGCAAGCTGTTGATCAGGTTCGGCACGTCACCGAGGTTGTTGAAGAAGTTGCTCACGCCGGTGCGCACGAAGCTCGGCGTCACGTAGCGATAACCGTCGACCACCGGCAGGAACACCCATTCGTCGAAGCGGTAGTTGAAGTGGTAAACGCGGCGGTTCCACGATTCCAGCGGGTCGTAGACGTTCAGCGCGTTAAGCGTCGAACGCTCGAATTCGCGCTGATCCAGGCCCGGGTTGAATTTCAGTTTCGACAGCGGCTCCTTGAAGCCGTCACTGTCGACCACCACCGGTGCATTGGCTTTGCTGTTGTCGGCCTGAGCCACGCCTGCACAGAGTAACGCTGTCGCCAGCAGGAGATATTTAGCCACGGAAGAACTCCAGCATGGCGTCGCTGTTGACGCGGTAGTTAATGTTGCCGCAATGGCCGCCCAATGGATAAACGGTCAGGCGGTCGCCAAAGGTCTTGCGCAGGAAACCGAGGTCGCCCGGGCCGAGGATCACGTCGTCGGCGTTGTGCATCACGGCGATTTTCGGGCTGTCATGCAGGTAATCCTTCAGCGCATACAGGCTGGCCTGATCGACCAGTTGCAGCAGGCTGCCGCCGTCAGTACGCGCGCGCCACATCGGAATCACTTGATCGGTCAGATAGCATTCGAAGTCGCACTGCAGCGCACGCTTGAGGTACGGCGTGAGGCTGGTACCTTCGGTGATCTCGGTTTTCGGCGGGGTGATCAGACCACGACGATTGATCAAGTCCGAGGTGAACGCGATGTCTGCTGCCGAGAAGCGGAACGAGGTGCCGATCAACATCGCCATCTGCTCGTTGGTCAGATGTTGCTTGGACTGCTGGAAGTCATAGAGCAGCGCATCGTTGAGGTCGATGTAACCTTTCTGCTGGAAGTAGCGGGTCAACTTGTTCAGCACCAGTTCATAGAACGTGGTGCTGTTGTTGATGCCTTTCACTTCGGTCTGTACCAGCTTGTCGAGGTTGCTGATCGAGGTGTAGAGGTTGACCGGCGGGTTGAGCAGCAGGACTTTCTTGAAGTTGAAGCTGCGGCGGGTTTCGTCCAGGTGCGCGACGAAGGCTGCGTCCAATGCGCCGAGGCTGTAACCGGTCAGGTAATACTCGGTCACCGGCAGTTTCGGGTTCTGCGCCCGCACGGCCTGCATGACCCGGTACATGTCTTCAGCATCGTCCTTGGTAATGCCGGGGGTGGCGAAACGCGAGGCGGCGCTGATGAAGTCGAAACTGGTCGGCGACGACAACTGCACGACGTGGTAGCCGGCCTTGTAGTAGAGCTTTTTCAGATATTCGTTGAGCGTGCTGTCATAGCGCGCGCCGGTGCCGGCGATCAGGAAGATCAGCGGGGCCGGTTTGTCCTGGGTGGCGATGCGGTAGGTGAGCTTTTTCACCGCCCAGAAGTTGTCCGGCAGAATGAATTCACGCTCCGGGCGCAATGTGAGGCTGCGATCGGACTGATCGATGTCGTCATCCAGCGGCAGCTCCGGACGCAAATCCGGCGGGGTGGTGGCGATAGTCGCCTCAAACGGGTTGGTGAGGGGGTAGCCATAGCTGGCGGGGTCGATATCCACCGCCAGCGCGGACGCACTCAAAATAAGGCCGCTGAACAGCGCGGCGAAGCGCAAGGAACGGAGCATGACTAGATCCCTTAGAGGAAGGTGCCGAATGAAGTTCGCAGGCTATGACCACCGGGTTTGCGCCAAAGTGCCATGCAGCGGCACCAAACAGGCAGAATTCGGAGTAATAGTAGCTGGACGATACACTTTGCACGCCCTTGATGAACAGTTAACAGTTGTTATCGCTTGCGAAGTATTGAAGGCAGATTAAGCTGGCCGCCGATTTCCGAAGATTGGAGTGCTTCATGTCCCGCCGCTTGCCCTGGATTTTGCTGCTTGTTTTGTTGCCGCTATGGCTGGCCGCCAGCTATGGCGCGCGTTATGGCTTTATGGAAGACGGCAAATGGGTGGGCATCTGTGTGGATGAGGCCAGCCGTTGGGAATGCCAGGTGCGCTCGAACCTTGGTTTGATGATTCATTTCAAGGTACTGGGCTGGACGGCACTGGGTGCGGCGTTGATCGGTTTTGTCGTGCCCGGGCGGGCAGGGTGGTGGCTGGCGGTGTTGGCGCTGGTGGCCGGATTGCCGGCGCTGGCGTTGTACAACACGACGTTGGCGGTGTTTGCGGCGGTGATTGCCGGGTTGCGCCTGGTCAGAGCGTAAAAAGATCGCAGCCTGCGGCAGCTCCTACATTGGGGTGACGTACACCCTGTAGAAGCTGCCGAAGGCTGCGATCTTTTGATCTTCAGCCCTTGCGAACCCGCAGGCAGCGCCAAAGAGCAGCCACCATCAAAGCGCTCACCAACGCCCACCCCCACGCCTGCTGATTCTGCAAACCTTCCACATACAACTGCGGCGCAATCCCCACGCCGACGATAAACGCCAGCAAGGCAATCTCCCGACGCGGCACGCTCACCGGGCGGCTCAGGTAAACCAGCGCCGGCAGCACAAACGCCATGCTCGCAAAGCTGCGATAACGCGCGTCGAAGACCATCTCCAGCATCATCACCGCTGCGGCAAACCCTGCCGCCGCGACCAGCCAGCCCGCGCGACGCTCCAGCAGGTTGAACGCCCGTTCACGCCATCCCGTCCGCGCACTCAGCGTCAGCGCCGCATGCGCCAGCACCAACAGATTCAGCGCCGTCAGCAAGCCGACCCACAGCCATTCACTGGTAAACCGCGTGGTCACGCGCGCCAGATCGCCCCATGCACCAATCGAACACGCGGCGAGGGCGCCCAGCAGTGGCAACACCAGTGCAGCGCGCGTACTGCGAACGCGTCCGCCCAGCAGCAAAGTGCCGAGGAAAATCAAACCACCGACCGCCAGCCATTCTTTCCAGTACGGCACATTGGTCACCGGCCCGGCGAGCACGCCTTTGTCCTGACGATCCGCATCAAACAGACCCCAATACCCGCCGACAGCGCCTTCACTGCCACGTTTCCACGGCTGGTCAAACGCTTCGATCAGGTTGTAATGCCAGCCTTCTTTTTCGGCCATCGCGACAAAACCACGAATGAATTTGGCCTCGTTGACCCGGCTCGGCAGGGCAGTCTCGCGCTGACGGCCTTCGCTCGGCCAACCGGTTTCGCCAATCATCACGTCCTTCGGCGCGAACTTGTTGCCGAACACGCGGCGCACATCCGCCACGTGTTGCAGGGCGGCATCAATGTTCGACGGATCATCTTCCCAGTACGGCAGCAAATGAATGGTCAGGAAATCCACCGCCGGCGCGACTTCCGGGTGCTTGAGCCAGAACTCCCAGACATCGGCGTACGTGACCGGTTGCTTGACCTGGCTTTTGACCTTGTTGATCAGTCGGGCCAGTTGCGCGCCGGTGACTTCTTTGCGCAGCAGCGCTTCGTTGCCGACGATCACCGCGCTGACCACGTCCGGGTTGGCGTTGGCCGATTTGATCAGCAGGTCGACTTCTTTTTCGGTGTCGACCGGGTTGCTGTTGACCCACGCGCCGATCATCAATTTCAGACCGTGTTCGCGCGCCAGATCCGGCAACGCTTCGAGGCCCGTCATCGAGTAAGTGCGAATGCATTCAAAACGTGTCGCCAGCAGCGCGAGGTCAGCGTCCATGCGCTCCGGGCGCAATTTGAACGGCACGTCGAACGGCGACTGATCCTTATCAAACGGCGTATAGGACGCGCATTGCAGCTTGTGCGTTGGCGTCGCGGCGTCCGGCAGAATCACCGGTTGGCCGAGGCCATACCAGAAGCCACCGAGCGCAAACAGCCCAAGCAGGCAGGCGAATAAATAAGCAGGGAAGGGGAAGCGGGACGTCGCGGACATGGTCGGGCCGAGTGGCTGCAAAGCGACGCATGTTACCTGCATTTATAGAGGGGTTGGTGGCCCGCACGATTTTGACATGCAAAGTTCGGGCGGATTGTCTGGCGCCAATTATTCGAAGGCAGTTAATGGCCTTCTGATGTCGTTTCTTATTGTCTTGAGGTCGCTGACAGAGCAGGTCGCGAGGGGCGTGAGGTTGATGATCAAAGCATCAGCACTCCACTGATGTTCCAGCGAGTTTGCGGTCGGGCGTGATGGGGGCGCTGTGCACCATAACAATACGTTGACGCCGCCCGTCATCCGTCGGGCGCAGCATTTCGGGGAAGTAACGATGAAGATGCGACGACTTTTAGGCGCAAGTGCTGCTCTGGTGCTTGCGATGAGCTCCACTTTCGCCAGTGCAGAAAAGCAGACCCTGAACATCGGTTACGTTGACGGCTGGTCCGACAGCGTGGCGACCACCCACGTAGCCGCCGAAGTGATCAAACAGAAACTCGGCTACGACGTGAAACTGCAAGCCGTCGCCACCGGGATCATGTGGCAGGGCGTTGCCACCGGCAAACTCGACGCCATGCTCTCGGCCTGGCTGCCAGTAACGCACGGCGAATACTGGACGAAAAACAAGGATCTGGTCGTCGATTACGGCCCGAACTTCAAGGATGCAAAAATCGGCCTGATCGTGCCGGAGTACGTCAAAGCCAAATCGATCGAAGATCTGAAAACCGACGACACCTTCAAAAACCGCATCGTCGGCATCGACGCCGGTTCAGGCGTGATGCTCAAGACCGATCAAGCGATCAAGGATTACGGCCTCGACAAATACAGCCTTAAAGCCAGTTCCGGCGCCGGCATGATTGCCGAGCTGACCCGTGCCGAGAAGAAAAACGAATCCATCGCCGTCACCGGTTGGGTGCCGCACTGGATGTTCGCCAAGTGGAAACTGCGCTTCCTCGACGACCCGAAAGGTGTGTACGGCGCGGCTGAAACCGTGAACAGCATCGGCAGCAAAGGGCTGGAAGCCAAGGCACCGGAAGTGGCCAAGTTCCTGAAGAACTTCCAGTGGGCTTCGAAAGACGAAATCGGCGAAGTGATGCTGGCGATTCAAGACGGCGCCAAGCCTGAAGCCGCAGCGAAAGATTGGGTGGCCAAACACCCGGAGCGCGTGGCTGACTGGACCAAATAACCGCAACACCCCTGTACCCCTGTAGGAGTGAGCCTGCTCGCGATAGCGTCCTGTCAGTTGATGAAAATATCGACTGATATAACGCCATCGCGAGCAGGCTCACTCCTACAGTTGTTTTGTGCTGTACCGGAAATTGGCAAAAGTGTCATGGCGTTCTACTACTAAGGTCGTCTGTTCCCGCTCCCGCAGCCGCATACATTAGCTATGTTCCAACAATAATTTGTGCTGCGAGGATAAAAACAATGAACGACAGCATTTACCTCTCGATTCAAAACAGTCCCCGATTCAAGGAGCTGGTACAGAAAAGGGAACGATTCGCCTGGATTCTCTCGGCAATCATGCTAGGGCTTTACTCCGCATTCATCCTTCTGATTGCTTACGGGCCGCATATTCTGGGCGCGAAGATCAGTCCTGAATCATCCATTACCTGGGGTATCCCGATCGGTGTCGGCCTGATTCTGTCTGCCTTCATCCTGACCGGTATCTACGTGCGCCGCGCCAATGGCGAGTTTGACGACCTGAACAATGCGATTCTCAAGGAGGCTCAGCAATGATCCGGCGTCTACTGGCTTTATTAAGTGTTGCAGCATTTGCACCGGGTGCCTGGGCGGCGGATGCGCTGACGGGTGAAGTGGCCAAACAGCCGCTGAATATTCCTGCGATCCTGATGTTCGTGGCGTTCGTCGGTGCCACGCTGTACATCACCTACTGGGCCTCGAAGAAAAACAACTCGGCCGCCGACTACTATGCGGCGGGTGGCAAGATCACCGGTTTCCAGAACGGTCTGGCGATTGCCGGTGACTACATGTCGGCGGCGTCCTTCCTGGGAATTTCCGCGCTGGTGTTCACCTCCGGCTACGACGGCCTGATCTACTCGATCGGCTTCCTGGTGGGCTGGCCGATCATTCTGTTCCTGATCGCCGAGCGTCTGCGTAACCTGGGTAAATACACCTTTGCCGACGTGGCGTCCTACCGCCTCGGGCAAACCCAGATTCGCACCCTGTCTGCCTGCGGTTCGCTGGTGGTGGTGGCGTTCTACCTGATCGCGCAAATGGTCGGTGCGGGCAAACTGATCCAGCTGTTGTTCGGCCTCGATTACCACGTTGCGGTGATTCTGGTCGGCGTGCTGATGTGCATGTACGTGCTGTTTGGCGGCATGCTGGCGACCACTTGGGTGCAGATCATCAAGGCTGTGCTGCTGCTGTCCGGTGCCTCGTTCATGGCGCTGATGGTCATGAAGCATGTCGGCTTCGACTTCAACACGCTGTTCTCCGAGGCGATCAAGGTTCACGCCAAAGGCGAAGCGATCATGAGCCCGGGCGGTCTGGTCAAGGATCCGATTTCGGCCTTCTCGCTGGGTCTGGCGCTGATGTTCGGTACCGCTGGCCTGCCACACATTCTGATGCGCTTCTTCACCGTGAGTGACGCAAAAGAAGCACGTAAGAGCGTGTTGTATGCGACTGGCTTCATCGGCTACTTCTACATCCTGACCTTCATCATCGGCTTCGGCGCGATCCTGCTGGTCAGCACCAACCCGGCCTTCAAAGATGCTGCTGGCGCGCTGTTGGGCGGCAACAACATGGCGGCGGTGCACTTGGCCAACGCGGTCGGCGGCAGCATCTTCCTCGGCTTTATCTCGGCGGTAGCGTTTGCGACCATTCTGGCGGTTGTGGCGGGTCTGACTCTGGCCGGTGCTTCGGCGGTGTCTCACGACCTGTACGCCAGTGTGATCAAGAAGGGCAAGGCGAACGAGAAGGACGAGATTCGTGTGTCGAAGATCACCACCATTGCTTTGGCGGTGTTGGCGATTGGCCTGGGTATTTTGTTCGAAAGCCAGAACATTGCGTTCATGGTGGGCCTGGCGTTCTCGATCGCGGCGAGCTGTAACTTCCCGGTGCTGTTGCTTTCGATGTACTGGAAGAAGCTGACCACTCGTGGGGCGATGATTGGCGGCTGGTTGGGGTTGATCAGTGCTGTTGGCCTGATGATCCTTGGCCCAACCATCTGGGTGCAGATTCTGCATCATGAGAAGGCGATCTTCCCTTACGAGTATCCGGCGCTGTTCTCGATGATCATTGCCTTTGTGGGTATTTGGTTCTTCTCGATTACTGATAAGTCGGCGGCGGCGGACAAAGAACGTGCGCTGTTCTTCCCGCAGTTTGTGCGTTCGCAGACTGGGTTGGGGGCGAGCGGGGCGGTTTCTCACTGATGGTTTGATGGTTTTGTAATGTTGTGCTGAATGCCCCGGTTGAGAGATCGGGGCATTTTTTGTGGGCGGTTATCGGACTTTGGTGTTTTTTTTTTGATTGGGTGAATATCCGTTGCTGCGGTAACGGCGGCTTAGGGTTTCGCCCTTACGGCGACTCACTTTTTTACAAGCGCCTAAAAAAGTAAGCAAAAAACGCTTGCTCCTACGTGCGGCCCGCTCGCTGGGGCTCGGGGTTCCTTCGCTGCGGGATCGATCCGGGCGCAGCGCCTACGGTTTGCTTCGCTGCACCTCCTCTCGCTGTGTTTGGCTGCGCCAAACGGTCGCTGCGCTCCCACCCCCGGATCAATCCCTCCACTCAGCCTTCCGACGTCGCTCGTGGGTCAAGATCAAGAGCAGGCGAGCTGACACTCGGCCTATTGAGTGGTGAAGAGCACAGCGCGCACGGTTTTAGTTTTTGTGGTGCTCTTGCCCCTCACCCCAGCCCTCTCCCGAGGGAGAGGGAGCCGATTTGTGAGCCTTTCAAAGTCTGAGTTCGACGCGGTATTTCAAGTCGGCGTCTTTCTCCCAAACACCTCGGTCAGTCCCCTCTCCCTCTGGGAGAGGGTTAGGGTGAGGGGCAGTTGATTTTGATCTGGCTCTGGTTTTTGATCTTTTGCCCCATCGGCAGGCCGAGCGGAGGTGTTCATCAGGGGGTAGGCGCGCAGCGCCGTTCGACGAAGTCGAACACATCGAGAGGAGGTGCAGCGAAGCAAACCGTAGGCGATGCCCCCGGATGGACACCGTAGCGAGGGAACACTGAGCCTCAGCGAAGTGCCGTACGCCAGGGGCAAAGCCTTTTGCTTACTTTTCGGCGTCTGGAAAAGTGAGTCGCTGTAAGAGCGAAACCGCCAGCGGCAGCACCCGCAAAAACGGATATACACCCAACCCTCAAATCCAGTCGGCCCACAGGCCGCTGAGACCAAACAAACAAAAACGGCCCCTATATAAATAGAGGCCGTTCCCGGTACAACTTAAGACGTTATCGCAAGACAGGTCTTATTTACGATCTTCCAGCTTGGAAATATCACGCGACTCGTAGCCAGTGTACAACTGGCGCGGACGGCCAATCTTGTACGGGCTCGAAAGCATCTCTTTCCAGTGCGAAATCCAGCCAACAGTACGTGCCAGCGCGAAAATCACAGTAAACATGCTGGTCGGAATGCCGATCGCCTTGAGGATAATCCCCGAGTAGAAGTCGACGTTCGGGTACAGCGAGCGCTCGATGAAGTACGGGTCAGTCAACGCAATCTCTTCCAGGCGCATCGCCAATTCGAGTTGCGGATCGTTATTAATGCCCAGTTCTTTCAACACTTCGTCACAGGTCTGCTTCATTACAGTCGCGCGAGGGTCGCGGTTCTTGTAAACGCGGTGACCGAAGCCCATCAGCTTGAATGGATCGTTCTTGTCCTTGGCCTTGGCGATGAACTTGTCGATGTTCGACACATCGCCAATCTCATCCAGCATGGTCAGAACGGCTTCGTTCGCACCGCCGTGAGCAGGGCCCCACAGTGCGGCGATACCGGCGGCGATACAGGCGAACGGGTTGGCGCCCGAAGAACCTGCCAGACGTACGGTGGAAGTCGATGCGTTCTGCTCGTGGTCGGCATGGAGGATGAAGATCCGGTCCATGGCCTTGGCGAGCACCGGGCTGATCGGTTTGATCTCGCACGGGGTGTTGAACATCATGTGCAGGAAGTTTTCCGCGTACGTCAGATCGTTGCGCGGGTACATCATGGGTTGACCCATGGAGTACTTGTAAACCATCGCTGCCAGGGTCGGCATCTTGGCAACCAGGCGGATCGCGGAGATTTCGCGATGCTGCGGGTTATTGATGTCGAGGGAGTCGTGGTAGAAGGCCGAGAGGGCGCCGACTACACCGCACATGACGGCCATTGGGTGGGCGTCGCGACGGAAGCCGTTGAAGAAGGTTTTCAGCTGCTCGTGAACCATGGTGTGGTTTTTCACGGTGCTGACGAACTGGGCCTTCTGTTCTGCGGTCGGCAATTCGCCGTTGAGCAGCAGGTAGCAGGTTTCCAGGTAGTCCGACTTTTCAGCCAGCTGTTCGATCGGGTAGCCGCGGTGCAACAGAATGCCGTTGTCGCCGTCGATATAGGTGATCTTCGATTCGCACGAAGCGGTCGACATGAAACCCGGGTCGAAAGTGAAGCGGCCCGTGGCCGTCAGGCCCCGAACATCGATTACATCGGGACCAACGGTGCCGGTTAAAATGGGCAGCTCGACGGGGGCTGCGCCCTCGATGATCAACTGCGCTTTTTTGTCAGCCATGTGGCCTCCTATTTATGCTTGAACCATCAGACAGACCCCCCACGCAGGGCCCGCACCACTATAGTGAGATAAATTCGAATGTCAATTTGCCTAAAGTCTTGCTCCAGAAGGCTTTAAGCGCACTTTTTCCTCGAAATTGCCTGCCATTTACGCCTTTTATGCAACTTGTGCAATCAGCTATTGGGGGTAGGTGATTGCGTTGTCATTAGTAGCCTAACTGTCTATACTCGGCCACCGACCGCCAAGGGCTTTTGGGCTTGCTTTCATTGGGGGTCGCATCCCTGGGTGGTGGTTACCTGACCAGTGCACTCCCCAACAACTTTGCCCTGATTGTTAGGGGCTCTTCAGTGTGAAAAAAAAGCCGTGAAAAGCCAACGACCTGTAAACCTAGACCTAAGGACCATCAAACTCCCAGTCACTGCTTACACGTCCATTCTTCACCGAATCTCCGGTGTCATCCTCTTCGTGTGCCTTGCCATCATGCTATACGCATTGGACAAGTCGCTGAGCTCCGAGGAAGGCTTCGGTCAGGTGAAAGCGTGTCTGACCAGTCCGCTAGCCAAGCTAGTGATTTGGGGCATCCTGTCCGCTCTGCTGTATCACTTGGTAGCCGGTGTGCGCCACTTGATCATGGACATGGGCATCGGTGAGACGCTGGAAGGCGGCAAGCTGGGCTCGAAAATCGTTATCGCCGTTTCCGTGGTGGTAATCGTTCTGGCAGGAGTTTGGATATGGTAACTAACGTCACGAACCTCTCGCGTTCGGGCCTCTATGACTGGATGGCGCAACGTGTGTCTGCGGTCGTTCTCGCGGCTTACTTCATCTTCCTGATCGGATACGTCGTGGCCCACCCTGGCCTCGAGTATGCCCAGTGGCATGAACTGTTCGCCCACAACGGGATGCGTATTTTCAGCCTCCTGGCCCTTGTTGCCCTTGGCGCTCACGCCTGGGTCGGCATGTGGACCATCGCGACTGACTACCTGACGCCAATGGCGTTCGGCAAGTCCGCGACGGCTATACGTTTCCTTTTCCAGGCAGTATGCGGCGTTGCAATGTTCGCTTACTTCGTCTGGGGTGTGCAGATTCTCTGGGGTATCTGAGTCATGGCTAACATTCCAACGATTTCTTTCGACGCCATCATTATTGGTGGTGGCGGTGCCGGCATGCGCGCTGCGCTGCAACTGGCACAGGGCGGTCACAAGACTGCCGTGATCACCAAGGTTTTCCCGACCCGTTCGCACACTGTTTCCGCTCAAGGCGGCATCACTTGCGCAATCGCGTCCGCTGACCCGAACGATGACTGGCGCTGGCACATGTACGATACCGTCAAGGGTTCCGACTACATCGGTGACCAGGACGCTATCGAATACATGTGTCAGGAAGGCCCGGCTGCTGTTTATGAGCTGGACCACATGGGCATGCCGTTCTCGCGCACCGAACAGGGCCGCATCTATCAGCGTCCGTTCGGCGGCCAGTCCAAGGATTACGGCAAAGGCGGGCAGGCTGCCCGTACGTGCGCCGCTTCCGACCGTACCGGTCACGCGCTGCTGCACACCCTTTATCAGGGCAACCTGAAAGCCGGTACCACGTTCCTGAACGAGTACTACGCTGTCGATCTGGTGAAAAACCAGGAAGGCGACTTCGTCGGTGTGATCGCGATCTGCATCGAAACCGGCGAAACCACCTACATCCGCGCCAAAGCCACCGTATTGGCTACCGGCGGTGCAGGTCGTATCTACGCGTCCACCACCAACGCCCTGATCAACACCGGTGACGGCGTCGGCATGGCTCTGCGTGCTGGCGTGCCGGTACAAGACATCGAAATGTGGCAGTTCCACCCGACCGGCATTGCCGGCGCCGGTGTACTGGTTACAGAAGGTTGCCGTGGTGAAGGTGGTTACCTGATCAACAAGCACGGCGAGCGTTTCATGGAGCGTTATGCTCCGAACGCCAAAGACCTTGCCGGTCGTGACGTTGTTGCTCGCTCGATGGTTAAAGAAATCATCGCCGGCAACGGTTGCGGCCCGAATGGCGATCACGTACTGCTCAAACTTGACCACCTGGGCGAGGAAGTACTGCACAGCCGTCTGCCAGGCATCTGCGAACTGTCGAAGACTTTCGCACACGTTGACCCGGTTGTTGCGCCGGTTCCGGTTGTTCCGACTTGCCACTATATGATGGGCGGCGTTGCCACCAACATTCATGGTCAGGCGATCACCCAGGACGCTGAAGGCGTCGACAAGATCATCCCGGGCCTGTTCGCTGTAGGCGAAGTGGCTTGCGTATCGGTTCACGGTGCCAACCGTCTGGGCGGCAACTCGCTGCTCGACCTGGTGGTATTCGGCCGCGCTGCCGGCCTGCACCTGGAAAAGGCGCTGACCGACGGCATCGAATACGACGACGCTACCGAAGCCGACATCGAAGCTGCCCTGTCGCGTCTGAACGCGCTGAACAGCCGTACTGATGGCGAAGACGTGGCAACCCTGCGTCGAGAGCTGCAGAACTGCATGCAGAACTATTTCGGTGTATTCCGTACTGGCGAATACATGCAGAAAGGTATCGCTCAGCTGGCTGACCTGCGTACCCGCATCGCCAACGTGAAGATCAACGATAAGTCGCAGGCGTTCAACACTGCTCGTATCGAAGCGCTGGAACTGCAGAACCTGCTGGAAGTGGCTGAAGCTACTGCCATCGCTGCCGAGGTTCGTAAAGAGTCGCGCGGTGCTCACGCCCGTGAAGACTTCGAAGACCGTGACGACGAAAACTGGCTGTGCCACACCCTGTACTTCCCGGGTGACAAGCGCGTCACCAAGCGTGCCGTGAACTTCTCGCCGAAGACTGTTCCGACTTTTGAACCTAAGATTCGGACTTATTAAGGGTGGCCGCCATGTTGCAAGTCAGCGTATATCGTTACAACCCTGATCAGGACGCCGCGCCGTTCATGCAGGAATTCCAGGTCGATACCGGTGGTAAAGACCTGATGGTGCTGGACGTACTGGCCCTGATCAAAGAGCAGGACGAAGGTTTCTCCTATCGTCGCTCTTGCCGTGAAGGCGTTTGTGGTTCCGACGGCATGAACATCAACGGCAAAAACGGCCTGGCATGCATCACGCCGCTGTCTGCTGTTGTAAAAGGTAACAAGTTGATCGTTCGTCCGCTGCCAGGTTTGCCGGTTATCCGTGACCTGGTCGTCGATATGAGCATCTTCTACAAGCAATACGAGAAGGTGAAGCCTTACCTGCAGAACGACACGCCGGCTCCGGCCATCGAGCGTCTGCAGTCGCCAGAAGAGCGCGAAAAGCTCGACGGTCTGTACGAGTGCATCCTGTGCGCTTGCTGCTCGACCTCTTGCCCGTCCTTCTGGTGGAACCCGGACAAGTTCCTGGGTCCAGCTGCACTGCTGCAAGCTTATCGCTTCCTGGCAGATAGCCGTGACACCAAGACCACCGAGCGTCTGGCTTCGCTCGATGACCCGTTCAGCGTATTCCGCTGCCGGGGCATCATGAACTGCGTCAACGTATGTCCGAAAGGCCTGAACCCGACTAAGGCCATCGGTCACATCCGTAACATGTTGCTCTCGAGCGGCGTGTGATTCAGCTGATGTAACCGCTGTACCGTAGAGGCTGTGGCGCGGGCTTCAACCCGCGTCATGGCTATAACCAGAGCAGTAGCCACAAGCTGCGGCTCTTATTTTGAAGAAATGAGACAAGCAGGGGCATCCGGGCTGGTACCCGGACTATCAGCGTGATCCTAGGTGGCTTGTTTTAGTCGCTGCATTCGGACTTCTGCAAGTTTGCTCGGTGTCGTCGCCGATGGTGTGCCCCTAACCGAGGGTGACCAAGCATGCAAGAAAGCGTGATGCAGCGCATGTGGAACAGCGCCTACCTTTCAGGTGGAAACGCTGCCTATGTGGAAGAGCTTTATGAGCTCTACCTGCACGACCCTAACGCTGTGCCAGAAGAGTGGCGCACCTACTTTCAGAAGTTGCCCGCCGACGGCAACTCTGCCACTGATGTTTCGCACTCCACAATTCGCGATCATTTCGTGCTGCTGGCAAAGAACCAGCGCCGCGCCCAACCGGTTTCCGCCGGGAGCGTGAGCAGTGAGCACGAGAAGAAGCAAGTTGAAGTGCTGCGATTGATCCAGGCCTACCGTATGCGTGGCCACCAGGCAGCCCAGCTTGACCCGCTGGGGCTGTGGCAGCGTCCTGCACCTGCAGACCTGTCGATCAATCATTACGGCTTGACCAATGCCGATCTTGATACGACCTTCCGTGCCGGCGACCTGTTCATCGGCAAAGAGGAAGCGAGCCTACGCGAAATTCACGAAGCGTTGCAGCAGACATATTGCCGCACCATCGGCGCTGAATTTACGCACATCACCGATTCCGAGCAGCGCCAGTGGTTCCAGCAGCGTCTGGAAAGCGTGCGTGGTCGTCCGACGTACTCCGCCGACATCAAGAGCCACCTGCTTGAGCGCGTGACTGCCGGTGAAGGCCTGGAAAAATACCTGGGCACCAAATACCCGGGCACCAAGCGTTTCGGTCTGGAAGGCGGCGAAAGCCTGATTCCGATGCTCGACGAACTGATCCAGCGTTCCGGTTCCTACGGCACCAAGGAAGTCGTCATCGGCATGGCCCACCGTGGTCGTCTGAACGTACTGGTCAACACCTTCGGCAAGAATCCGCGCGAGCTGTTCGACGAGTTCGAAGGCAAGAAGAAGGTCGAGCTGGGTTCCGGTGACGTTAAGTATCACCAGGGCTTCTCGTCCAACGTGATGACCGCCGGCGGTGAAGTTCACCTGGCCATGGCGTTCAACCCGTCCCACCTGGAAATCGTTTCCCCGGTGGTAGAAGGTTCGGTTCGCGCCCGTCAGGATCGTCGTAACGACCCGACCGGTGAGAAGGTTCTGCCGATCTCCATCCACGGTGACGCTGCTTTTGCAGGTCAGGGCGTGGTCATGGAAACCTTCCAGATGTCGCAGACCCGCGGTTTCAAAACCGGCGGTACCGTGCACATCGTGATCAACAACCAGGTTGGTTTCACCATCAGCAACCCGCTGGACTCGCGTTCCACCGAGTACGCCACCGACGTTGCCAAGATGATCCAGGCGCCGATCCTCCATGTGAATGGTGATGATCCGGAAGCCGTGTTGTTCGTGACCCAGCTGGCCATCGATTACCGCATGCAGTTCAAGCGTGACGTGGTGATCGACCTGGTCTGCTACCGTCGTCGCGGCCACAACGAAGCTGACGAGCCAAGCGGCACCCAGCCTCTGATGTATCAGCAGATCACCAAACAGCGCACTACCCGTGAGCTGTACGCTGATCGTCTGACCCAGGGCGGAGTGCTCGACGCAGAGCGTGTTCAGGCGAAAGTCGACGAATACCGCAACGCGCTGGACAACGGTCTGCACGTCGTGAAGTCGCTGGTCAAAGAGCCGAACAAAGAGTTGTTCGTGGACTGGCGTCCGTATCTGGGCCACGCCTGGACTGCGCGTCACGACACGCGTTTCGATCTGAAGACCCTGCAAGAACTGTCCGCCAAGCTGCTGGAAATTCCGGACGGTTTCGTGGTGCAGCGTCAGGTCGCGAAGATCTACGAAGACCGTCAGAAGATGCAAGCAGGCGGCCTGCCGATCAACTGGGGTTACGCCGAAACCATGGCGTACGCGACCCTGGCGTTCGAAGGTCACCCGATTCGCATGACCGGTCAGGACATCGGCCGCGGTACGTTCTCGCACCGTCACGCTGTGTTGCACAACCAGAAAGACGCGGGCACCTACATTCCGCTGGCGCACTTGTACGACGGTCAGCCACGCTTTGACCTGTACGACTCGTTCCTGTCGGAAGAAGCGGTACTGGCATTCGAATACGGTTACTCGACCACCACGCCAGACGCGCTGGTGATCTGGGAAGCCCAGTTCGGTGACTTCGCCAACGGTGCACAGGTTGTGATCGACCAGTTCATCACCAGCGGCGAGCACAAGTGGGGCCGTCTCTGCGGTCTGACCATGTTGCTGCCACACGGTTACGAAGGTCAGGGCCCTGAGCACAGCTCGGCACGTCTTGAGCGTTACCTGCAACTGTGCGCCGAGCACAACATTCAGGTAGCTGTACCGACCACGCCAGCACAGATCTACCACTTGCTGCGTCGTCAGGTGATTCGTCCGCTGCGCAAACCGTTGATCGTGCTGACGCCGAAGTCGCTGCTGCGCCACAAGCTGGCCATCTCGACTCTGGAAGATCTGGCCGAAGGTTCGTTCCAGACCGTGATCCCGGAAATCGATACTCTGGACCCGAAAAAGGTCGAGCGTGTTGTTCTGTGTAGCGGCAAGGTCTACTACGACCTGCTGGAAAAACGCCGTGCCGAAGGCCGTGAAGATATCGCCATCGTGCGTATCGAGCAGCTGTATCCATTCCCTGAGGACGACTTGAAAGAAGTCCTGGCTCCATACACCAACGTCAAAAATGCCGTTTGGTGTCAGGAAGAGCCGATGAACCAGGGCGCCTGGTACTGCAGCCAGCACCACTTGCGTCGCAGCATCGGTAACCTCGACAAGTCTCTCGTACTTGAGTACGCGGGCCGTGAGGCTTCTGCTGCCCCAGCTTGTGGTTACGCATCGATGCACGCCGAGCAGCAGGAAAAACTCCTGCAAGCCGCGTTTACCATTTAATGCCTTCGCGCACCTGAAACCGAATTTAAGGAACTACAGATAATGGCTATCGAGATCAAAGCCCCCACTTTCCCGGAATCGGTTGCCGATGGCACCGTTGCCACCTGGCACAAACAACCGGGCGACGCCGTCAAGCGTGACGACCTGATCGTCGACATCGAGACTGACAAAGTCGTACTGGAAGTTCTGGCTACCGCCGACGGCGTGCTGGGCGCAATCGTCAAGAATGAAGGCGACACCGTTCTGTCCGACGAAGTGCTGGGCTCCATCGAAGCGGGCGGCGCTGCTGCCGCTGCTCCAGCCGCCGCCGCTGCTGCTCCGGCCGCTGCCGCTGCTCCAGCTGCTGCTGAAGGCGAAGACGATCCTGTTGCTGCACCGGCCGCGCGCAAGCTGGCTGAAGAAAACGGCATCAACATCGCCTCCGTTGCCGGCACCGGCAAAGGCGGTCGTGTGACCAAGGAAGACGTAGTCGCTGCTGTAGCTGCCAAGAAAGCCGCTCCGGCTGCCGCGCCTGCCAAGGCTGCTGCTCCTTCGGCTGCTGCTCCTGTGTTCGCCGCTGGCGACCGCATCGAGAAGCGTGTACCGATGACCCGCGTGCGTGCCACCGTGGCCAAGCGTCTGGTTGAAGCTCAGTCGAACATGGCGATGCTGACCACTTTCAACGAAGTCGACATGACTGAAGTCATGGCTCTGCGTTCGAAGTACAAGGATCTGTTCGAGAAGTCCCACAACGGCGTACGCCTGGGCTTCATGTCGTTCTTCGTTAAAGCAGCGACCGAAGCGCTGAAACGCTTCCCGGCTGTTAACGCATCGATCGACGGCGCTGACATCGTTTACCACGGCTACGCTGACATCGGCGTTGCCGTTTCCAGCGACCGCGGTCTGGTTGTTCCGGTTCTGCGTAACGCCGAGCTGATGAGCCTGGCTGAAATCGAAGGCGGCATCGCAACATTCGGCAAAAAAGCCCGTGACGGCAAACTGTCGATGGACGAGATGACCGGTGGTACCTTCACCATCACCAACGGTGGTACCTTCGGTTCGATGATGTCGACCCCGATCGTCAACCCGCCGCAGGCAGCGATTCTGGGCATGCACAACATCATCCAGCGTCCTATGGCCATCAACGGTCAGGTCGTTATCCGTCCGATGATGTACCTGGCACTGTCCTACGATCACCGTCTGATCGATGGCAAAGAAGCTGTGACCTTCCTGGTGACCATCAAGAACCTGCTGGAAGATCCGGCGCGTCTGTTGCTGGATATCTAAAAACAGCGGCAAGCTACAAGTTTCAAGCCACAAGCTCAAAGCGAGCGGGGTGGGCTTGGAGCTTGTTGCTTGCGGCTTGTAGCTTTATTGCTAAAGAGGATTTTTTGAATGTCGCAGAAATTTGACGTAGTAGTGATCGGTGCTGGCCCTGGTGGCTACGTGGCTGCCATCAAGGCGGCGCAGCTGGGTCTGACCACTGCCTGCATCGAGAAGTACACCGACGCTGAAGGCAAGCAAGCCCTGGGCGGCACCTGCCTGAACGTAGGCTGCATTCCTTCCAAGGCGCTGCTCGACAGCTCCTGGAAATACAAGGAAGCGAAAGAAAGCTTCAACGTTCACGGTATCTCGACCGGCGAAGTCAAAATGGACGTCGCTGCGATGGTTGGCCGCAAGGCTGGCATCGTCAAGAACCTGACCGGCGGCGTTGCCACTCTGTTCAAGGCGAACGGCGTTACTTCGATCCAGGGCCACGGCAAACTGCTGGCTGGCAAGAAAGTCGAAGTCACCAAGCCAGACGGCTCGGTTGAAGTCATCGAAGCTGAAAACGTGATCCTGGCTCCAGGCTCGCGTCCAATCGACATTCCACCGGCTCCGGTTGATCAGAACGTCATCGTCGATTCGACTGGCGCTCTGGAATTCCAAACCGTACCTAAGCGTCTGGGCGTGATCGGCGCTGGCGTGATCGGTCTGGAACTGGGTTCGGTATGGTCGCGTCTGGGTTCGGAAGTGGTTGTCCTCGAAGCACTGGACACCTTCCTGATGGCAGCGGACACCGCTGTTTCCAAGGAAGCGCTGAAAACCCTGACCAAACAAGGTCTGGACATCAAACTGGGCGCTCGCGTGACCG
The DNA here is from genome assembly GCF_029959385.1 of Pseudomonas sp. PS01303. Classification (NCBI taxonomy): domain Bacteria; kingdom Pseudomonadati; phylum Pseudomonadota; class Gammaproteobacteria; order Pseudomonadales; family Pseudomonadaceae; genus Pseudomonas; species Pseudomonas sp. PS01303. The sequence goes on along the minus strand of NZ_JASCPK010000035.1, from coordinate 21,717 downwards.
GCTCGAAAGTGAATGGCGACGAAGTCGTTGTGAACTACACCGATGCCAACGGCGAACAGACCATTACTTTCGACAAGCTGATCGTAGCCGTTGGTCGCCGTCCGGTGACCACTGATCTGCTGGCTTCCGACAGCGGCGTGACCCTCGACGAGCGCGGTTTCGTGCACGTTGACGATCACTGCGCGACCACCGTACCGGGCGTTTTCGCCATCGGTGACGTGGTGCGCGGCATGATGCTGGCGCACAAGGCATCGGAAGAAGGCATCATGGTTGTCGAGCGCATCAAGGGCCACAAAGCCCAGATGAACTATGACCTGATCCCTTCGGTTATTTATACTCACCCGGAAATCGCGTGGGTGGGTAAAACCGAGCAGGCCTTGAAAGCTGAAGGCGTTGAAGTTAACGTCGGCACCTTCCCGTTCGCCGCTTCCGGCCGTGCCATGGCCGCCAACGATACCGGTGGTTTCGTCAAGGTTATCGCTGATGCCAAGACTGACCGCGTATTGGGCGTGCACGTGATTGGCCCGAGCGCTGCAGAACTGGTTCAGCAGGGCGCGATCGGTATGGAATTCGGCACCAGCGCTGAAGACCTGGGCATGATGGTTTTCTCCCATCCGACCCTGTCTGAAGCCTTGCACGAAGCTGCTTTGGCTGTGAATGGCGGCGCCATCCACATTGCCAACCGCAAAAAGCGTTAACAGACAATAAGAAACCACGGCGGTAACGGCCCGTCGTGAGCCTTGCGAGCAAGTCTCACCGCGGAATGTCCGCTGGACGCAGTCTTGCGTAGTTGCACCGGGTATCCGGAAAGGCTACGCAAGCAGCAGTCACAGGTGGCGCGGCACTCATACGAGCGCAGCGCCGAATGCGCAGTACCTAACGAAGACGGTAAAAAGCATGAATCTTCACGAGTATCAGGGTAAGCAGCTGTTCGCTGAATACGGCCTGCCAGTTTCCACTGGTTACGCAGTAGACACCCCGGAAGCAGCAGCAGAAGCTTGCGACAAAATCGGCGGCAGTGAGTGGGTTGTCAAAGCCCAGGTCCACGCTGGTGGTCGCGGTAAAGCGGGCGGCGTTAAGCTGGTTCGCAGCAAAGAAGACGCCAAAGCCTTCGCACAGCAGTGGCTGGGCAAGCGTCTGGTGACTTACCAGACTGACGCCAATGGCCAGCCAGTCACCAAGATCCTGGTTGAATCGTGCACTGATATCGCTAAAGAGCTGTACCTGGGCGCTGTCGTTGACCGTTCGAGCCGTCGTATCGTGTTCATGGCTTCCACCGAAGGTGGCGTGGACATCGAGAAAATCGCTCACGACACTCCAGAAAAAATTCTGAAAGCCACTATCGATCCACTGGTTGGCGCTCAGCCATTCCAGGGTCGCGAGCTGGCATTCCAGCTGGGTCTGGAAGGCAAGCAGGTTGCTCAGTTCGCCAAGATCTTCGTAGGTCTGGCCAAGCTGTTCAAGGATCACGACCTGGCTCTGCTGGAAGTGAACCCGCTGGTGATCAAGGCTGACGGCGATCTGCACTGCCTGGACGCCAAGATCAACATCGACGCCAACGCAATGTACCGTCAGCCTAAGCTGAAGACTTTCCACGATCCGTCGCAAGACGATCCGCGCGAAGCGCACGCTGCCAAGTTCGAGCTGAACTACGTAGCACTGGAAGGCAACATCGGCTGCATGGTCAACGGTGCTGGCCTGGCCATGGGTACCATGGACATCGTCAACCTGCATGGCGGCAAGCCAGCCAACTTCCTCGACGTAGGTGGTGGCGCTACCAAAGAACGCGTAACTGAAGCGTTCAAGATCATCCTGTCCGACACCAACGTCGCTGCAGTACTGGTCAACATCTTCGGCGGCATCGTTCGCTGCGACATGATTGCCGAAGGCATCATCGGCGCTGTGAAAGAAGTCGGCGTGAAAATCCCGGTTGTTGTTCGCCTTGAAGGTAACAACGCTGAGCTGGGCGCTAAAGTACTGGCAGAAAGCGGTTTGAACATCATCGCTGCTACCAGCCTGACCGACGCTGCTCAACAAGTTGTCAAAGCTGCGGAGGGCAAATAATGAGCGTCCTGATCAATAAAGACACCAAAGTTATCTGCCAGGGTATTACCGGTTCGCAAGGTAGTTTCCACACCCAGCAAGCCATCGAATACGGCACCAAGATGGTTGGTGGCGTTACTCCTGGCAAAGGCGGCACCGAGCACCTGGGTCTGCCAGTGTTCAACACCGTTAAAGACGCAGTAGAAGCCACTGGCGCTACCGCTTCCGTGATCTACGTTCCGGCTCCTTTCTGCAAAGATTCGATCCTGGAAGCGGCATTCGGCGGCATCAAGCTGATCGTTTGCATCACCGAAGGCATTCCTACCCTGGACATGCTGGACGCTAAAGTTAAGTGCGACGAGCTGGGCGTAGTCCTGATCGGCCCTAACTGCCCAGGCGTTATCACTCCGGGCGAGTGCAAGATCGGCATCATGCCAGGTCACATTCACTTGCCAGGCAAGGTCGGTATCGTTTCGCGTTCCGGCACCCTGACCTACGAAGCTGTGAAGCAGACTACTGACGCCGGTTTCGGTCAGTCGACTTGCGTCGGCATCGGTGGTGACCCGATCCCGGGTTCGAACTTCATCGACATCCTGAAGCTGTTCCAGGAAGACCCGAAGACCGAAGCGATCGTCATGATCGGTGAGATCGGCGGTTCGGCTGAAGAAGAAGCGGCTGCCTACATCAAGGCACACGTGACCAAGCCGGTTGTTTCCTACATCGCTGGTGTGACTGCTCCTCCGGGCAAGCGCATGGGCCATGCTGGCGCAATCATCTCTGGCGGCAAAGGCACTGCAGACGAGAAATTCGCTGCACTGCAAGACGCAGGCGTTAAAACCGTGCGTTCGCTGGCAGACATCGGCAAGGCCCTGGCCGAGCTGACCGGTTGGGCTGTCAAGTAAGCCTCGCGCTTAACTGACGCTTCACCAAACAAAGGCCACCTTCGGGTGGCCTTTGTCGTTTCTGCAATTTGGAAGATCAAAAGATCGCAGCCTGCGGCAGCTCCTACATTGAAATGCGTTTTCATTGGGGGGCGATCGAAATGCCTTGATGGCCGGCAACCGTCATCCCCTGTAGGAGCTGCCGAAGGCTGCGATCTTTTGATCTTTGCCGTACCAACGAAAAATAGATACGTAAACGCGACACAGAAACGTCGCGTATCGGATAGTTCGCCCTCTAACAGTGCGTTTGCAGGCCAAATTCGTTAGGCTAGCAGCCATTTTTGCGTCTGCCGCCCACAAGGCATGCAACGCGCTTTAAGGGTCAGTCCCATACGGATCGACAGCATTTCCCTAATTACACAGGGCAATCCCCCTCTAAATTCCGATTCAGTAGTGTGGTATTACCTTAATGAAAGTTTTGAAAGGTCAGGACATCCTGGCACTTGGCTTTATGACATTTGCCCTGTTCGTTGGGGCCGGCAACATTATCTTCCCGCCTATCGTTGGCCTGCAGGCCGGACCTCACGTCTGGATGGCTGCGCTGGGTTTTCTGATCACCGCAGTGGGTTTGCCGGTGATCACCGTTGTCGCACTGGCCAAGGTCGGTGGGTCGATGGACGCGCTGAGCAGCCCGATCGGTAAAGTCGCGGGCGGCATTCTTGCGGCTGCGTGCTATCTGGCCGTCGGCCCGCTGTTTGCCACTCCGCGTACCGCCACCGTGTCCTTCGAAGTCGGTTTGGCGCCGTTGACCGGCGAAAGCCCGCTGGCGCTGTTCCTCTACAGCTCGGTGTACTTCCTGCTGGTGTTCTTCATCTCGCTCTACCCGGGCCGTTTGCTGGACACCGTTGGCCGTTTCCTCGCGCCGCTGAAGATCATCGCGCTGGCCGTGCTCGGTATCGCTGCATTCGCCTTGCCGGCGGGTGACGTCGGTCACGGCACGCCGGAATACGTCGCGGCACCGTTCTCCCAAGGCTTCATCAATGGTTACCTGACCATGGATACCTTGGGCGCGCTGGTGTTCGGCATCGTCATCGTCAACGCGATCCGCTCCCGTGGCGTCGAGTCGCCGAAGTTGATCACCCGTTACGCGATCATCGCCGGTTTGATTGCCGGTGTCGGTCTGGCTCTGGTCTACATCAGCCTGTTCCGTCTGGGTTCCGGCAGCCATGAAGTGGCCGTCGGTGCAACCAATGGCGCGGCGGTCTTGCACGCATACGTGCAACACACCTTCGGTTCACTGGGTAGCGGCTTCCTTGCGGTACTGATCTCGCTGGCGTGCCTGGTGACGGCGGTAGGTCTGACCTGCGCCTGTGCCGAGTACTTCAGTCGTGTGCTGCCACTGTCGTACAAGACCCTGGTGATCATTCTGGCGGCGTTCTCGCTGCTGGTGTCCAACCTCGGTCTGACCAAGCTGATCGCGTTCTCCATTCCGGTGCTCACCGCGATCTACCCGCCGTGCATCGTGTTGGTGGCGCTGAGCTTCTGCAAAGACTTCTGGCATGAACACGGTCGTATCCTCGGCCCGGTGATGCTGGTGTCGTTCTTGTTCGGCAGCATCGACGCACTGAAAGGCGCTGGTCTGGCTGACTGGATGCCAGCGCAGCTGTCGCACCTGCCGCTGAGCGAGCAAGGTCTGGCGTGGCTGGTGCCGTGTGTGATGACTTTGGTGGTTGCAGTGGTTTGTGATCGCCTGCTAGGCAAGCGCAGCGAAGCGGTTGCCTGAGGTTGGCTGACCCGCCATAAGCGGGTCTTCAACGCTTAAACAGAAATGCCCCGTATCAATCGATACGGGGCATTTTTTATGGGCGTCAGGCAGTGTCTTTTTCCCTAGGCTAACGTCGAAGCACTGCATCGCTTTTATGTAGGAGCAGAGCTTGCTCGCGAAAGCGATCTGACATTCAACATTGATGTCGACAGAAACGCCGCTTTCGCGAGCAAGCTCTGCTCCTACAAGTTCACGTATTCAAGGGAATTGCATGTCGTTCATCCAGGCCAATCTGATCCACTTGCTCGCCGCGTGCTGGTTTGTCATCTGCTGGGGCGGTTACACCCGTTATGCCACCTGGAAGGGCCGCGACACCGCGTGCCTGGCCAGCGTGCTGCACTTGTACCGAGAAGACTGGATGCGCCGCATGCTCCTGCGCGATAACCGTATCGCCGACGCCAGCGTGATCGGCAACCTGGAGCGCAACGCCTCGTTTTTCGCCTCCAGCACGCTGATCATCCTCGCCGGTATTCTCACCGTGCTCGGCGCCTCCGAGCGGGCGGTGTCGTTGCTGGCGGACATCCCGATGGTGCAGCAAGCGTCGCAGGGCATGTCGGAAATCAAATTGCTGTGCCTGGCGATGGTGTTCGTCTACGCCTTCTTTACCTTCAGTTGGTGCATGCGCCAGTACAACTTTGCGGCGGTGCTGGTCGGTTCGGCGCCGATGATCGGCGAGCGTCATGTCTCCGAACAGGAGCGTAAAGCGTTCGCGGCACGGGCGGCGCGGGTGATTTCGATGGCGGCCAACCAGTTCAACTTCGGTCTGCGTTCTTACTACTTCGGCATGACCATGCTCGCGTGGTTCGTCAGCCCGTGGCTGTTCATGTTGTTGAGCACTGGCGTGGTGCTGGTCTTGTACCGTCGCGAGTTTCATTCCGACGTTCTCGACGTAATGGTCTATACCCCTACAGAGGCGCCCATTCCCGAGGCGAACAAAGAGGCCGCTTGATGAGTATTCCGTTCTGGTGTGTGTTTATCAGCGCTTTGCTGATTTATGTGGCGCGTATGCCGGTGGCCAAGGCGATGAAAGAGCAGGGCGGTTACAACAACCACTTGCCGCGCCAACAACAGGCGCAACTGACCGGATACGGCGCGAGGGCGCTGGCGGCGCATCAGAACAGTATCGAAGCGTTCATGTTATTTGCCGTGGGTGTGTTAATGGCGCACACCACGCAAACGGTAGGATGGCTGATCGATACATTGGCGATCATCTTCGTCATCGCCCGCATCGTTTATTTGTGGTTCTACCTGGCCGATCTGCCAGCGCTGCGTAGCCTGGTCTGGTTCGTTGGCTTAGTGTGTTCGCTGTTGCTGATGATTAGTCCGACTTTTAGAACCCTTTTGCTCTAAGCGCCATTGCCATTAAATCCCAGACAAAAGAAAACCCGCACTTGGCGGGTTTCCTTTTTCAGCGGTAAAAAGCAGATTATTGCTTTTTAGCAGCTTCGTCTTGCGCGGCAGCGTTCGATTCAGCCTGAGCTTTGGCAGCTTCGGCGTTTTCTTTCGCAGCGTCGTTCACTTTATCCTGAGCTTTGTTCATGTCTTGCTGAGCTTGTTCAGCATGTTGGTTGGCATCTTGAGCTTTGTCCTCGGATTTTTTATCGCAGGCAGCGAGACCGAGGGAAGCGGTCAACATCAAGGCAATAGCAAAAGTCTTACGCATGGGGTGTTTCTCCTTATGGAAAATAACTACTGGCCTTAAGAGCTTTGCGCTACAGGTTAAGTTCCTCATTTGTTTCAGATATATAAGTTTGTTTTGCCACGGAACTTTTGGCCTGTTGGCTACTACTGGCCAATGGCTTTAACGAGAGTAATTATCATATGGCTGAAAACCCCGTTTTTGAGCGCGCGACGCGATTTCTTTCAGCGTTAAGACACTGTCAGGTACTGGGGTTGCGGGTACATGAAGCCTCCAGCGAAGGGCTTACGGTGATCCTGCCTTACAGCTCACGAATTGTCGGAAATCCGCAGACCGGCGTGATTCACGGCGGGGCAATCACCTCGTTGATGGACACCGCTTGCGGGATGTCGACACTGTGCGTGTTGCCGGAATTCGAAGTCTGCCCGACCCTCGATTTGCGCATCGACTATATGCACGCCGCCGAACCGAACAAAGACGTCTATGGCTTCGCCCAGTGCTACCGGGTGACCACTGACGTGATCTTTGCTCGCGGTTTCGCCTATCAAGATGACCCGGAACAACCCATCGCCCACGTCGTCGGCACCTTTATGCGCATGGGCAAGGGCCTCAAAGGCACCAAAGGCTTCGGCGGCGCGATAAAGGGAGCAGGGCAATGAGCGATGATCTGAAACAGCAGCTGCAACGCGCTCATGCTCAAGGTGATTACGCGCCACTGTTGAAGCTGATTCCCTACGCAGGTTTGATCGGCGTCGAATGTTCGCGGGTCGGCGATGAACTGCTGTTCAAGTTGCCAGCGAACAAGGACAACATTGGTAACCCTTTACTGCCTGCCATCCACGGCGGCGTGATTGCCGGGTTCATGGAACTGGCTGCGGCCCTGCATCTGTTGATCTTCACCGAAGCGCCGGGCGTGCCGAAGATTATCGATTTCTCCCTCGATTACCTGCGCGCCGGGCAATTCCGCGACACGTGGGCCAAATGTCAGGTGTGCCGGCAGGGGCGTCGCGTCGCCAACGTCGCGATCACGGCGTGGCAAAGCACCGAAGGCGAGCCGATTGCCACCGCTCGCGCGCACTTCAAAATTGATGAGCCCTTGAAATCCTGAACAGCGCCCCAAACTCAGAGAACAACCCGCCGCCGACCATTTCGGGTCGCGGCCACTGCCATCTGATTGGAGTTTGATGACCATGAGTGTGGAAACTCAAAAGGAAACCCTGGGCTTCCAGACCGAGGTGAAGCAGCTGCTGCACCTCATGATCCATTCGCTGTATTCCAACAAGGAAATTTTCCTTCGCGAATTGATCTCGAACGCCTCTGACGCTGTCGACAAGCTGCGCTTCGAAGCCCTGGCCAAGCCAGAGTTGCTCGAAGGTGGCGCTGATCTGAAAATCCGTGTGAGCTTCGACAAAGACGCCAAGACCGTCACCCTCGAAGACAACGGTATCGGCATGAACCGTGACGATGTGATCACCCACCTGGGTACCATCGCCAAATCCGGCACTGCCGATTTCATGAAAAACCTTTCCGGCGATCAGAAGAAGGATTCGCACCTGATCGGTCAGTTCGGTGTCGGTTTCTACTCCGCGTTCATCGTTGCCGACCAGGTTGACGTGTACTCCCGTCGCGCCGGCACTCCAGCCAGCGAAGGCGTGCACTGGTCGTCGAAAGGCGAGGGCGAGTTCGAAGTTGCGAACATCGACAAGCCAGAGCGCGGCACCCGTATCGTTCTGCACCTCAAAGCTGCTGAAGACGAATTCGCCGATGGCTGGCGTCTGCGCAACATCATCAAGAAGTACTCCGATCACATCGCGCTGCCAATCGAGCTGCCGAAAGAAGTGGCACCTGCTGAAGGTGAAGAAACACCAGCGGCCGAGTGGGAAACCGTGAACCGCGCCAGCGCCCTGTGGACTCGCCCTCGCACTGAAGTGAAGGACGAGGAATACCAGGAGTTCTACAAACACATCGCTCACGACTTTGAAAACCCGCTGGCCTGGAGCCACAACAAAGTCGAAGGCAAGCTCGAATACAGCTCGCTGTTGTATGTGCCGGCCCGCGCACCGTTCGACCTGTACCAGCGTGAAGCGCCGAAAGGCCTGAAGCTGTACGTGCAACGCGTGTTCGTCATGGATCAGGCCGAGTCCTTCCTGCCGCTGTACCTGCGCTTCATCAAAGGCGTGGTCGATTCCAACGACCTGTCGCTGAACGTGTCGCGTGAGATCCTGCAGAAAGACCCGATCATCGATTCGATGAAAACCGCGCTGACCAAACGCGTGCTGGACATGCTGGAAAAACTGGCGAAAAACGAGCCTGAGCAATACAAAGGCTTCTGGAAGAACTTCGGTCAGGTCATGAAAGAAGGCCCGGCAGAAGATTTCGCCAACAAGGAAAAAATTGCCGGTCTGCTGCGTTTCGCATCGACCAACGGCGACGACGGCGAGCAGATCGTCGGTCTGGCTGACTACCTGGCCCGCGCCAAGGAAGGTCAGGACAAGATCTACTACCTCACCGGCGAAACCTACGCGCAGGTCAAGAACAGCCCGCACCTGGAAGTCTTCCGCAAGAAAGGCATCGAAGTGTTGCTGCTGACCGACCGCATCGACGAGTGGCTGATGAGCTACCTCAGCGAGTTCGACGGCAAGACGTTTGTCGACGTGGCACGCGGTGACCTCGATCTGGGCAACCTGGACTCGGAAGAGGACAAGAAAGCTGCAGAAGAAGTCGCCAAGTCCAAAGAAGGTCTGGTTGAGCGTCTGAAAACCGCGCTGGGCGATTCCGTGGCGGAAGTCCGGGTATCCCATCGTCTGACCGATTCGCCGGCCATTCTGGCCATCGGCGAACAGGATCTGGGTCTACAAATGCGTCAGATCCTCGAAGCCAGCGGGCAGAAAGTGCCGGATTCGAAGCCGATCTTCGAATTCAACCCAAGCCACCCGCTGATCGAGAAACTCGATGGCGAGCAGAGCGAAGAGCGTTTTGGCGACCTGTCGCACATCCTCTTCGATCAGGCAGCCCTGGCTGCCGGCGACAGCTTGAAGGATCCGGCCGCTTATGTGCGCCGTCTGAACAAGCTGCTGGTTGAGCTGTCGGTTTAACCAAGTCGTAGAAAAACCCGCTTCGGCGGGTTTTTTCATTCTGGTGTTTAGCAAATCAGGAGTCAGAAATGAGCCAAGTCACAGTACGTTCCGTGGTCTATCAGATTGACGGCCAGCCTTATGAAGGTCGTCTGGCGTTCGACGCCGAGCACAAAGGCGCGCGTCCGGGTTTGTTGATGGCGCCGAACTGGATGGGCGTCAGCGCGGGCGCGGAAGAAATCGCCAAGTCGGTGGCGGCCAAGGGCTACGTGGTGTTGATTGCTGACGTCTATGGTCAGGCCGTGCGTCCGCAAAACGCTGATCAGGCTGGCGCGGCGATGATGCCGTTGAAGAATGATCGCGCACTGCTGCGTACGCGGATGCAGGCGGCGTTCGAGCAGTTGCAGAAGCAGGGCGAAGCGGCGGTTGATACCTCGAAACTGGCGGTGTTCGGTTTCTGCTTTGGCGGCTGCTGTGCACTGGATCTGGCGCGCACCGGTGCGCCGGTGAAAGCGGCGGTGTCGTTCCATGGCACGCTCGATTCGCCGAACCCGGCGGATGCGCAGAACATCAAGGGCTCGGTGCTGGTGTTGCACGGTGCTTCTGATCCATTGGTGCCGAAAGAGCAATTGCCGGCGTTTGAAGATGAGATGAACGCGGCGAATGTCGATTGGCAGTTGCTCAGCTATGGCGGTGCGGTGCACTCGTTTACTGACCCGCATGCGAACGTGCCGGGCAAGATGATGTACGACGAGAAAACGGCCAAGCGCGCGTTCAAGTCGATGCATGATTTGCTGGATGAAGTGTTCAAAAGCTGAAGCCTGGAAAGCTAAAAGCCCCTCACCCTAACCCTCTCCCGGAGGGAGAGGGGACTGATTGGGGGATGCTTGAGGGTTACGCCGACCTGAAAGGGCTGTGCTGAATCCATAATCGCCAAGATTTTTCAGGTTAATGTATGACGCCAGACACCTCGGTCGGCTCCCTCTCCCTCTGGGAGAGGGCTGGGGTGAGGGTAGCTTTTTAACGCGGTAATTCAATCCGCTCAACTTCCCCCGGCACCGTCGGCCAATCCCCGGCCGCCCATTTACGCCGTGCTTCATCGATCGCCGCCGGATCGCTCGCGACAAAATTCCAGTTGATCCGCCGAGGCCCGTCCAGTGGCGCGCCGCCAAACACCACGGCGTGCACATCACTCTCGGCAAACAGACTCATCTCTTCCCCCGCCGGCAACACCACCAGCGCATGCGGCTCAATCGCTTCGCCGTTCAACTGCGCATCACCACTCAACACATACACCGCCCGCTCTTCATGCTCGGTCGGAATCAGCAGGGTGGTCGCCGTTTGCATCTGCACTTCGGCATATAACGTAGGAGAAAGCACCGGCACCGGTGATTCCAGGCAAAAGCCTGACCCGGCAATCATGCGAATCTGCACGCCAAGGTTATCGCTGACCGGCAACGTCGCCGCTGGGTGATGGCTGTAATGCCCCGGGCCTTGTTCGTGATCCTTGGGCGAGGCTAGCCAGATCTGCAAGCCGTGCATCGTGAAATTATGATCCCACAATGGCTCCGGCGTGCGCTCAACGTGGGCGATCGCGCTGCCGGCGGTCATCCAGCTGACATCGCCGGCGCTGACCACCTGGTCGGAGCCGAGGCTGTCCTTGTGCTGGATCTGCCCCTGGAACAAGTAGGTGAGGGTCGACAGACCGATGTGCGGGTGCTGTCGGATGTTCATGCCTTTGCCCGTGGGGTAAACCGTTTCGAGCATGTGGTCGAAAAACACGAATGGCCCGACGCTGCGGCATTTGGCTGACGGCAACGGGCGCAGAATCGGCTGGCCTTCGACGTCTTCGGCGCGCGGGCGGATGATCAGAGGTTGCGTGTCCATGGTGCGTTCCAGGCTGAGCGGGTGATGCCAGAAGCATAACCCGCCGCTGGCATCAGGAGGGTTACTGGCTGTCGAAGCCTTGTGGTGCGTGGGTTTCGATGGTGACGTCGCTGGTGGTCATCAGCTTGTGAATCGGGCAGCGGTCGGCGACGCGCAGCAGTTCTTCACGTTGAGCATCGGTGAGCACGCCTTTGAGGGTGAGGGTGACGTGCAGGACGTATTTGCCTTTCTGCTCTTCGCTGTTGTCGCGTTTGACGTCGACGCCCACACCGGTCAGCGGGATGTCTTTCTTTTTTGCGTACATTTTCAGGGTCAGGGCTTTGCAGGCGCCCAGCGCGGCGTCGAAATAATCGTGCGGCTCTGGCGCCGTGCCTTCACCGCCGGCAGCTGCCGGGACGTCGGTGAACAATTCCAGATCATCGATTTTTACGGAGTGACGGAAACCTTCGGCAGAGACGGTATTGACGGTGATGGTCATGTGAACCTCGCTATCGGTGGGAAATAGTACTTCGATCAAAAAAGGATCTTGCAGTTATAGAGCATTGTCGCCGCTGAACGTTTCACTTTCCGGCTGGCTGAACCCCGGTGGCTGCGCTGGGGTCTAGTCTGTGCCTACCTGCCGGAGATTACTTGTGTCCTTGTTTCGTTTGAGTCTTGCCAGCCTGTTGCTGATTGCCGGTGCCGCCCATGCGCGGGATTACACCTACAGCGATGCGCACCTGCATTACGTGGATTTTTTCCAGGAAACCGCTGGCATGCCGAAATTGCTGACAGCGATGAAAGACAATTCCGTCGAGCATGTGATGATTTCCGGCATTCCGGTGGCGAAGAAATGGCATGAGGATGAACCGAAACGTCCACGCTATTACGCCGGTGATGACGCCGATGCCTATTGGTACAGCGCCACTGATGTGATCGTCGCCGATGCCGTGCAAAAACTGCCTGCTGAGCAGCGGCCATACTTTCATCCGTTCCTCTCCGGCTTCAATCCGAACGACAAGAACTCCGCCGCGCACATTCAGCGCATGCTCGATCTGTACCCGGGGCTGTGGCAGGGCATTGGCGAAGTGTTTACCCGCCATGATGACCTGACGGCACTGACCTCCGGCGACACCCCGCGCGCCAACAATGAGGCGATGACCAAGATTTATCACTTGGCCGCCGAGAACGATTTGCCGGTGATGTTGCACTCGAACATCACCTCCAAGCGTGAGAAAAATCCGCTTTATCTGTCGGAAGTCGAAGAGCCGCTGCGCAACCATCCGCACACCCGGTTTATCTGGGCGCACGCCGGCACCAGCGCCGAGATTCATCGGCATCAGACACAGATGGATTTCTTGCTGCCAACGCTGACGCGCATGCTGGAGGCCTATCCGAATCTGTACATCGACCTGTCGTGGAGCATGCTCACCCCGTATCTGCTGGATGAGCAAGGCAAGCCGCGCAAAGAGTGGCTGGCGCTGGTCGAGCGCTACCCTGAGCGCTTCATGCTGGGCTCGGACGTCGTAGGTCGATTCAACAAGCTGGGCAAGGAAATGCACAGCTTCAATCCGTTCCTCGACGCATTGCCTACAGAGGTCGCGCATAAAGTCGCGCGGGATAACTTCCTCGCGATCCTGCCGAAAACTTCGCCCAAGTCAGGTATTGATCGCTGAAACGTTATTGCCAAGCGTTCGAAGTATTAAGGCGTTTTGATATCACTATTTCGTCTTACGCAAATTCGCAAAGGGCCGATACCTTCTAAAGCAACCAGCTGCAGGGTTGATGCAGCGCTTTTGGAAGGAACCAGAGCAATGAGTATCCGTAGTCTCAATATTGCCCCGCGCGCTGGCCTGGGTTTTGGCCTGTTGGCGCTGATGGTGTTTGCCCTTGGGGCGTTCGCCCTGCTGCAAATGGCGAACATGCGTGCGCAATCCGACGAGGTCGATAACAACTGGCTGCCCAGTGTGATGGCGGTCGGCGAGATGAGTCAGGACATGTTGCGCCTGCGTGCGCTGACCATGCGCCTGCTGCTCAATCGCGATCCGCAGGCGCTTGAGCAGAACGTCGCCAAGCTCAATGAGCTGCGCGGCGTGCTCAGCGAAGCCCAGCAAACTTATGACGTGCTGATTGTTCTGCCGGAGGAGCGCGCGTTGTTTGATCGCTTCAAGGTCGCCGAACACAAATACCTGGAATATCAGGCGCAGGTGATGCAGCTGTCCGCGCGGAACCGCGTGGAAGAGGCGGCGAGCATTCTCAACGGCCAGATGAGCCCGTTGGCCGATGAAATCGCAGTCACGCTGCGTGAGCTGGTCGAACTGAACAAACACAACGCCAATCTCGCCACCGAGGCCGCTCGGCTGGTGTTCACCAATTCGCGGGTGTGGGTCGGGGTGATGATCGGCATTACCGCGCTGATCACCATCGGTCTCGCGGTGATGCTGACGCGCAGCATCGTGCTGCCGCTGGCGCAATCGCTTGGAGTGGCGGAAGTGGTCGCTGCTGGCGACCTGACCGGCGACATCACTGTCAGCGGCAAGGATGAGCCGGCGCGGCTGCTGCAAGCGTTGCAAAGCATGCAGCACAACTTGCGCGACACGATCCGGCGAATTTCCGAATCCTCCAGCCAACTCGCCTCGGCCTCGGAAGAGCTGAGCTGCGTCACGGAAGACGCTACGCGCGGGTTGCATCAGCAGAGTCTGGAAATCGAACAGGCGGCGACGGCGGTGAATCAGATGACGGCAGCGGTTGAGGAGGTTGCCAGCAATGCGGTGGCGACGTCCGAAGCTTCGCGTGAATCGGATCGCATTGCTCAGCATGGGCGTGAACAGGTGCAGCAGACCGTGTCGTCGATTGAGTTTCTCGCTGAAGACGTGACCAACAATGCCACGCAGGTCGAGAATCTGGCGGACAAGGTGCATGGCATCAGCAAGGTGCTGGACGTGATTCGCTCGATTGCCGAGCAGACCAATTTGCTCGCGCTGAACGCGGCGATTGAAGCAGCGCGGGCCGGTGATGCCGGGCGAGGGTTTGCGGTAGTGGCGGATGAAGTGCGCGCACTGGCGCATCGCACGCAGCAATCGACGCACGAGATCGAGCAGATGATCAGCGGGATTCAGCAGGGCACCGATTCGGCGGTTAATTCGATGCAGCAGAGTAATATCCGGGCGCGTTCGACACTGGGGCTGGCGAAGGCTGCCGGGGTAGCGCTGGAGGAGATTGCCTCGGCGTTTACGCTGATCAACGAACGCAATCTGGTCATCGCCAGTGCGTCGGAGGAGCAGGCGGCGGTGGCGCGGGAGGTGGATCGTAATCTGATGAACATTCGTGATCTGGCGATGCAGACCTCGACGGGGGCGAATCAGACGAGCGCGGCGAGTCAGGAGTTGTCGCGGTTGGCGGTGGATTTGAACAGCATGGTGGCGAAGTTTTCTGTCTGAAATTACCCCTGTAGGAGCTGTCGAGTGAAACGAGGCTGCGATCTTTTGATGTTGATTTTTTAAGATCAGGATCAAAAGATCGCAGCGTGCCGCAGCTCCTACAGAGGCGCAAGTTGCCAGCAAAAAAAAGCCCCGCATCTCGCGGGGCTGTTTCATCGTGCGTCGAATCAGCTGCCTTTAACGGCTTTGCCGTTGACCGTGCCGTCGAGGAGCATGATGTTGTACTCCTTGCCGTCGGTTTCAACCTGTTGCAGGCGAACCAGCAGGTAATCCCAATCCTTGGCGAACCACAGGACGGTGATGCGCTTGCTTTGTGTCGGATCGCGAACGCGCTCGACCTTGATCGCATCGATCTGGCCAGCCTTGGTTTCGACTTTCTCCGAACTCAGCACGCGGAAGTCGTAGGTATCGACCTCGCCATCATCAACCACCTGATAGCTCATGCTTTTCTTGCCGGCAGCCACGTCGTGCTGCAGCGCCAGTTGGTAGGTGGATTTGTCGACCATGCCACGGTTCAGCGGGATCTTCACGGCGTCGCCGCGATCAGTGCCGGTCACCAGTTTATTGGCCCAGTCGAAGTCCAGGTCAGCCTTTTTCGCTTTGCCCAGACCGCCACGTTCGAAGTGGTAGGACTGTGGCAGCAAGGTGTCCTTGTCCAGGGTCAGGGTGCTTTCTTCGCTCAGGCTGGCGATCATCATCGATGCCTTGAAGCTGAGTTTCCAGACGCCGTTGGCTTCCTTGGTCAGGCTGCGCGAGGCGGTGCCGCTCATCGGCAGCTGTTTCCAGTCGGCGGTGTAGCTGGCGGAGAACGGTTGAAGGTCTGCTGCCTGTGCGAAGGGCAGGGCAAACAAGGCGCAAGCGAGAAGCAGGGCGCGACGCATAAAATCTCCTAGTGTCGAATCAAGTGGCCGCTGGCCGCGAGTAACTGGCCATCCAGTAAAGCACCGTCCGTACCGAGGGCCAGCCGGCCTTCAGCAAACCAGCGTATGGCCATCGGGTAGATCAGGTGTTCCTGAACGTGAACCCGCTGCGCCAGACTCTGCGGCGAATCGTGCAACTCTACCGGTATTACTGCCTGTACGACCAGTGGTCCGCCATCGAGTTCCTCGGTGACGAAGTGCACGGAGCAGCCGTGCTCCGTGTCGCCGGCTTCCAGCGCGCGCTGATGAGTGTGTAACCCTTTGTATTTGGGTAGCAGCGACGGATGGATGTTGAGCAGGCGCCCTTGGTAATGGCGAACGAAATCAGCGCTGAGAATGCGCATGAAACCGGCCAGTACCACGAGTTTGGGTTGGAATTCGTCGATCAGTTTGATCAGTGCAGCATCGAAGGCCTCACGACCTTCGAATGCCTTGTGATCCAGCGAGCGGGTAGCGATACCCGCGTCACTGGCGCGTTGCAGGCCGTACGCGTCGGCGCGGTTGGAAATCACCGCAGCGATGCGAACCGGGCTGTCGCCGGCTCGCGTGCTGTCGATCAAAGCCTGCAAGTTACTGCCGGTGCCGGACAACAGCACCACGACATCACAGGGTGCGGACATTAATGAGCCTTAAGGTTCTGCAGATCAACCTGAGCTGCGCCTTCGGCGGCAGCAGCGATCTGACCGATCACCCAAGGCTGCTCGCCAGCGTCACGCAGAGTGTTCAGGGCGACTTCAACGTGCTCCTGAGCCACACAGATGACCATGCCAACGCCGCAGTTCAGCACGCGGTGCATCTCGGTTTCGTCAACGTTGCCTTGCTCTTGCAGCCAGTCGAACACGGCCGGGCGAGTCCAGCTGGCGACGTCAACAACAGCCTGAGCGCCTTTTGGCAGAACGCGCGGGATGTTGTCGAGCAGGCCGCCACCGGTGATGTGGGCCATGGCTTTGACGGCGCCGGTGTCTTTGATCAGCTTGAGCAGCGGCTTCACGTAGATGCGGGTCGGGGCCATCAGCAGGTCGGTCAGCGGTTTGCCGTCGAGCTGGATGTTTTCGATGTCGGCACCGGAGACTTCGATGATCTTGCGGATCAGCGAGTAGCCGTTCGAGTGCGGGCCGGACGATGGCAGCGCGATCAGCGCGTCACCGGTGGCAACTTTCGAACCGTCGATGATTTCAGCTTTTTCCACAACGCCGACGCAGAAGCCGGCCAGGTCGTAGTCTTCGCCTTCGTACATGCCTGGCATTTCAGCGGTTTCGCCGCCAACCAGCGAGCAACCCGACAGTTCGCAGCCAGCGCCGATGCCGGTAACCACTTGGGTCGCGGTCTCGACATTGAGTTTGCCGGTGGCGTAGTAGTCGAGGAAGAACAGTGGCTCAGCGCCGCACACCACCAGGTCGTTGACGCACATGGCGACCAGGTCGATGCCGATGCTGTCGTGCTTGTTCAGGTTCAGCGCCAGACGCAACTTGGTGCCGACGCCGTCGGTGCCGGAAACCAGCACTGGCTGCTTGTAGCCGGCCGGGATTTCGCAGAGGGCGCCGAAACCGCCCAGGCCGCCCATGACTTCCGGGCGCGCAGTGCGCTTGGCGACGCTCTTGATGCGTTCGACCAATGCTTCACCGGCGTCGATGTCTACACCGGCGTCCTTGTAGCTCAGGGAGGGTTGCTTGCTCATGATCCAGGCCTTTAGGGGAGGGGATTCAGGGGTAACGACCGAGTTCAGCGGGAACATCGAAATCGAGGGGGCGAGTGCCTCACGCGAGTTTCGAGGGACCCGGCTGTTGCCGGTCTGCGAAGGCGCGCGATTTTATCAGGCTTGAGGGGCAGCGGCCATCCTCGCACCGACGGGCAGGGCCATTATCTCGGGAAATTTTTTGCAATTAAGGCGTATCACTGCCTGTATAAGGTGTGGCAATTAACCGTCTATCGTTATCACTACGTAAAAACTTACCGCCGCCGTGTGAATGTTTTGCGAAGGTGAAGGGTCACAGCCTTGCTTAACCGGTTCACGCGGCCTGTTCCAGCCGCTCCTGTCGACGGGAATTTTCCATGCTTTTTCGTAAATTGTTGGTTGTGGGTTGTTTGTCTGTGGTCAGCCTGGCGAGTCATGCCGAAAACCTCAAAGGTCTCTATCAAGTCAGTCAGCCGGTCACCAGCCAGGCGCCGGAGGAGCGTGATCGCGCCACTCAGGCCGCACTGGACACGTTGGTGTTGCGCCTGACCGGTGACCCGAAAGCTGCGCAAAATCCCGGGCTGGCGGATATTCGCAAGAATCCGCAGCAGATCATCACTCAGTTCGGCTTCGACGCCGGGCCGCCGGAGGTGCTCAAGGTCAACTTCGATCCGAACGCTACCGGGCAGGCCTTGCGCCGCGCCGGGTTGTCGATGTGGGGCGCCAGTCGGCCGTCGATCCTGAGCTGGTGGTTGAACGAATCAGCGGACGGCACGTATCTGGTGGGTGATGGTCAACCGACTGCCGGGCCGTTGCGTGTGGCGGCTCAGCATCGCGGGTTGCCGCTGCGGTTGCCGTTGGCGGATCTGAGTGAACAACTGGTCGCGACTGCGCCGGCGCTGGAAGGTACGGATCCGGGGCCGTTGCGCGGGGTTTCCGAACGTTACAACGCCGATGGCTTGCTGGCCGTGCATGCGCGCGAAGAAGGCGGGCAGTGGCAGGCGAAATGGCATTTGTGGCTGGGCGATCAGAAAGAGGCCGGCACGGTGCAGGGCGCCGATCAGGCTGCTGTGGCCGATGCGGTGATGCTGGCGGTGGCTGAGCGTCTGGCGCCACGGTTTGTTGCCAAGCCTGGTGCGTCGGGGCAGCAGACTCTGGAAGTGCAGGGCATGAATCTTGAGCATTATGCGGCGCTGTTGCGGTTGCTCGAACCGTTCGGCGTGCGTCTGCAGAGTGTCGATGGCGATCGCATCGTCTATCGGGTCAATGGCAGTGCCGACCAGATGCGCGCGCAGTTGTCGCTGGCGAAGTTGCAGGAATTGCCGGCCGAGGCGCCTGCACCGCTCGCGCCGCCGCCTGCGGTGGCAGGTGCAGCACCGGTCGCGGCTCCGGCCCCGACACCGGCAGCACCGTCGTTACGGTTTCGCTGGTAAGTCTTTCCTTATATAGAAGCAGGAGTGGTTCATGGCCGATACGCGGCGTTGGTTCTGGCTCGGTGGGGTTGTCCTGCTTTGCGCGTTTGTATGGTTGCTGCACCCGATCCTCACACCGTTTCTGGTGGCGCTGCTGCTCGCGTATCTGTTCGATCCACTGGTGGATCGTCTGGAGAAGCTCGGGCTGTCGCGTACATGGGGCGTGATCGCGGTGTTCGCCTTGTTCACCTTGATCGTCACCACGCTGTTGCTGGTGCTGGTACCGATGCTCGCCAAGCAGTTGCTGCGTTTGTACGAACTGGCGCCGCAAATGCTCGACTGGCTGCAACACACGGCGCTGCCGTGGGCACAGGCGAAGCTTGGGCTGTCGGACGGTTTCTGGAAGTTCGACAAGGTCAAAGCGGCCATCAGCGAACACATGGGACAGACCACCGACATCGTCAGTGTGGTGCTGAGTCAGGCCACGGCGTCGAGTCTGGCGTTGATCGGCCTGCTGGCGAATCTGGTGCTGATCCCGGTGGTGAGTTTCTACTTGCTGCGCGACTGGGACGTGATGATGGCCAAGATCCGCAGCCTGCTGCCGCGTGATCGCGAAGAGCGCGTAGTAGCGCTGGCCGGCGAATGCCATGAGGTTCTGGGTGCGTTTGTTCGTGGCCAGTTGCTGGTGATGCTGGCGCTGGGCGTGATCTATGCGGCGGGCCTGATGATCGTCGGTCTGGAGCTGGGGCTGTTGATCGGCCTGATCGCGGGTCTGGCGGCGATCGTGCCTTATATGGGCTTCGTGATTGGTATCGGTGCGGCGCTGATTGCCGGGTTGTTCCAGTTTGGTGGCGATTTGTACCCGATGGTCGGCATCGTCGCAGTGTTCATGGTCGGTCAGGCACTGGAAGGTATGGTGCTGACGCCATTGCTGGTCGGCGACCGCATCGGCCTGCACCCGGTGGCGGTGATCTTCGCGATTCTGGCCGGTGGCGAGCTGTTTGGTTTTACCGGTGTGCTGCTGGCGCTGCCCGTGGCAGCGGTGATCATGGTCTTGGTGCGCCATATGCACGATTTGTATAAAGACTCTGATATGTACAGCGGAGTGGATGAGCCGGAGTTGTAATCACGACGGACAGCCCGGCGGTGCGCCGGGTTGGCCCGTGTCATGCAGGTGATTGCGTCAGAGAAACTGTCATAAAACCAGTGTGTTAACGCAAACCTTTGATTTTGCTTGGGGTCTGCTGCATTGTGCGCTCCGCCTCACGGGTATAAACTTCGCAAACTTTACACAGAGGCCACTAACGGTTCCTTGAGAACTGTTCAGTCAGCATGAAACCGATTCAGCTGCCCCTAGGTGTGCGTCTGCGTGACGACGCCACCTTTATCAACTACTACCCAGGCGCCAATGCCGCTGCACTCGGCTATGTCGAGCGCCTATGCGAAGCCGACGCCGGCTGGACCGAAAGCCTGATTTATCTCTGGGGCAAGCACGGGGTAGGGCGTACGCATCTGTTGCAGGCTGCGTGCTTGCGTTTTGAGCAGATGGGCGAACCGGCGGTGTACCTGCCATTGGCCGAGTTGATGGATCGCGGTGTGGAAATCCTCGACAACCTTGAACAGTACGAACTGGTTTGCCTGGATGATTTGCAGGTGATTGCCGGCAAGGCTGATTGGGAAGAGGCGATGTTTCACCTGTTCAACCGCTTGCGTGACAGCGGTCGACGGTTGTTGATTGCGGCGGCGACCTCGCCACGTGAATTGCCGGTCAAACTGGCCGACCTCAAATCGCGCCTGACCCTGGCGCTGATTTTCCAGATGCGTCCTCTCTCCGATGAAGACAAATTACGTGCCCTGCAATTGCGCGCATCGCGTCGCGGTCTGCACCTGACCGATGAAGTCGGGCATTTCATTTTGACTCGCGGTACCCGCAGCATGAGCGCGTTGTTTGATTTGCTCGAACAGCTCGATCAGGCTTCGCTGCAAGCTCAGCGCAAGCTGACAATTCCCTTCCTTAAAGAAACTCTCGGTTGGTAGCCAGCCCTGTGTCTGTGCGGCTTTGAGCACGTTTCGGCATATTTCAGGCGTCAGAAAAAGCGCTTTCCTGCACCGGGTGCAGGCCGCGTAACGAGTGAAATGGGCTTAAGCGCTTAGATGTAAACGAGAAACCGAGAAGTCACAAAAAGATCGATTGAATTTGCAAATGAGGTTGATAGCGGGCATAGTCTCGGCTTCTTTACAACTATCAGCCACGGTCGTGCCCATGCTAAAGCGCTTCGCACCCCTCGTGCCTCTCGCACTCGTCACCCTGTTGTACGGTTGCGCTGCTCATTCTCCAGTCCAAGAGCAGCCTCAACAGGTTAAAAATTCTTCCACTGCTCAGTCTTCCGTTATTTATCAGGAAGAGCTGGCTACCGAAAAAGAACTCGCAGACTTCAGCGGCAGCAAGCCGTATGAATTGCCGGTTCTGGCCGACAGCATTCTCGAACGCGGCATGTCCCTGATCGGTACCCGTTACCGTTTCGGCGGTACCTCTGAAGCCGGTTTCGACTGCAGCGGTTTCATCGGTTACCTGTTCCGCGAAGAAGCCGGCATGAACCTGCCGCGCTCCACCCGCGAAATGATCAACGTAGACGCACCACTGGTCTCGCGTAGCGATCTGGAACCGGGCGATCTGCTGTTCTTCGCCACCAATGGTCGTCGCGGTCGTGTCAGTCACGCCGGGATCTACCTGGGCGACAACCAGTTCATTCACTCCAGCAGTCGTCGTAGCGGCGGTGTTCGCATCGACAACCTCGGTGACAGCTACTGGAGCAAGACCTTTATCGAAGCCAAGCGTGCACTCGCCATGGCCCCGACCGTGGTCACCGCTCGCAAGTAATTCCCCCGTTGTCGCGGGGGGGGCCGCGCCCAAAACGGTGCCCGGCAGGGGGGAGACCAAA
>NZ_JASCPK010000359.1:0-255 GCF_029959385.1 Pseudomonas sp. PS01303 | reverse complement strand
TTACCTTAGCCTGATCCGTTACCAGTGAAAGTAACGTTCAGTCTATCTTTCTATCACATACCCAAATTTTTAAAGAACGAACTAGTCAAAGACTAGAAATCAACATTCATCATCACAACGATGGAATGCTCATTTCTAAGCTTTCAAACTTCAGAAGCAGTAGTGGTGGAGCCAAACGGGATCGAACCGTTGACCTCCTGCGTGCAAGGCAGGCGCTCTCCCAGCTGAGCTATGGCCCCGTATTTCTACAGGCGT
>NZ_JASCPK010000358.1:0-255 GCF_029959385.1 Pseudomonas sp. PS01303 | reverse complement strand
GAGCGGGAGGTAAACATAAAGCGCGCCCGCGAAGCGGGTGCAGCCCCGCTTTTGCCCTGGAGCGTGAATCTCCCCCGGTGGATCTGCTCGTCAGCCTTCGGTTGGTCGCGGTAAGCCCCGACTACCCAGAGCTGGGCCGCCGTCATGGGGACCGTGGAATAGCGGAGCGACCGAAGGGAGTGAGCATATGCCGCGAAAGCCCCTTGACGGCATAGGCCCAGCGGAGGGTAGGCGACTAGGGCTGATAGCGGCCAG
>NZ_JASCPK010000357.1:0-255 GCF_029959385.1 Pseudomonas sp. PS01303 | reverse complement strand
GGTTCTTTTCGCCTTTCCCTCACGGTACTAGTTCACTATCGGTCAGTCAGTAGTATTTAGCCTTGGAGGATGGTCCCCCCATATTCAGACAAAGTTTCTCGTGCTCCGTCCTACTCGATTTCATGACTAAGAGATTTTCGCGTACAGGGCTATCACCCACTATGGCCGCACTTTCCAGAGCGTTCCGCTAATCTCAAAGCCACTTAAGGGCTAGTCCCCGTTCGCTCGCCACTACTAAGGGAATCTCGGTTGATT
>NZ_JASCPK010000355.1:0-255 GCF_029959385.1 Pseudomonas sp. PS01303 | reverse complement strand
AATCAACCGAGATTCCCTTAGTAGTGGCGAGCGAACGGGGACTAGCCCTTAAGTGGCTTTGAGATTAGCGGAACGCTCTGGAAAGTGCGGCCATAGTGGGTGATAGCCCTGTACGCGAAAATCTCTTGGTCATGAAATCGAGTAGGACGGAGCACGAGAAACTTTGTCTGAATATGGGGGGACCATCCTCCAAGGCTAAATACTACTGACTGACCGATAGTGAACTAGTACCGTGAGGGAAAGGCGAAAAGAACC
>NZ_JASCPK010000354.1:0-255 GCF_029959385.1 Pseudomonas sp. PS01303 | reverse complement strand
GAGCGGGAGGTAAACATAAAGCGCGCCCGCGAAGCGGGTGCAGCCCCGCTTTTGCCCTGGAGCGTGAATCTCCCCCGGTGGATCTGCTCGTCAGCCTTCGGTTGGTCGCGGTAAGCCCCGACTACCCGGAGCTGGGCCGCCGTCATGGGGACCGTGGAATAGCGGAGCGACCGAAGGGAGTGAGCATATGCCGCGAAAGCCCCTTGACGGCATAGGCCCAGCGGAGGGTAGGCGACTAGGGCTGATAGCGGCCAG
>NZ_JASCPK010000353.1:0-255 GCF_029959385.1 Pseudomonas sp. PS01303 | reverse complement strand
CCCCCCCCCCCCCCCCCCCCCCCCCCCCCCCCCCCCCCCCCCCCCCCCCCCCCCCCCCCCCCCCCCCCCCCCCCCCCCCCCCCCCCCCCCCCCCCCCCCCCCCCCCCCCCCCCCCCCCCCCCCCCCCGCCCCCCCCCCCCCCCCCCCCCCCCCCCCCCCCCCCCCCCCCCCCCCCCCCCCCCCCCCCCCCCCCCCCCCCCCCCCCCCCCCCCCCCCCCCCCCCCCCCCCCCCCCCCCCCCCCCCCCCCCCCCCCC
>NZ_JASCPK010000352.1:0-258 GCF_029959385.1 Pseudomonas sp. PS01303 | reverse complement strand
GGGTCTGGGCAGATTCGAACTGCCGACCTCACCCTTATCAGGGGTGCGCTCTAACCAACTGAGCTACAGACCCAATTTCGGGCTGCTTCTTTCGTCTTCTTCAATGAATCAAGCAATTCGTGTGGGAGCTCATGGAGCAGCTGATGTCGTCGATTAAGGAGGTGATCCAGCCGCAGGTTCCCCTACGGCTACCTTGTTACGACTTCACCCCAGTCATGAATCACACCGTGGTAACCGTCCTCCCGAAGGTTAGACTAG
>NZ_JASCPK010000350.1:0-264 GCF_029959385.1 Pseudomonas sp. PS01303 | reverse complement strand
GGGGTTGGGGGAGCAACGGAACAGAAAGTGCACTTAAGCTCAGTCGCTGCCCCGCAAACCCTTGTAACGTCTGGACAGTTTCGAAAAACGACCGTTTTATGAAACCGTTTCAGCGAGCACTAGGAAAGGCCGTGACCACCCGAAAAGTGGTGCGATAAACTCGTTTCGCCAATCAAAGTTCGCTAATCCACAACAGATGACGAGTAAAGCGAACTTTAATTCGTGCTTATGTTGGTTTTCGGTTCCATTGCTCCCCAAACCCCG